>JBAVVF010000107.1:0-1545 GCA_049697155.1 Anaerolineales bacterium | reverse complement strand
CTGGTTTGGAGGATTCAGGTTGAATGGAATTCTCGCCGTGAGTGCGGAAATCGCGCCGGGTGAGTACAATCTGACGGTCCGTTCCATGGGAAAACCGGCCCGGAAACCCTCTTCCACGTTTGAGATCCGAGTCTATCCGGATGCGGAAAGTTATCGCCGAAGTTCCCGATCGCTGATCATGCGTCATCTGGGCCCTCACCCCTGGTGGATCGTCGCTATTTGCCTGCCGCTGATCGGTATTGCCTTTACCAGTGTCTTCGTGCTTTCGCGGCGCATCGAAGAACTCATGGCACAAAGCGGCAAGGCAGTGGTGTACCGGGTCAGGGAAACCCCGGAAGGAGTTGAAATCCACTTTGGTCTGGGACGCAGGCAGGGAATCCAGGCCGGTATGCGGCTGACGCTGCTGACCGAGGCCGGACAGCCGGTGGGGACGGTGGAAGTGCGTGAGGCTACCGATATCGGCGCGCTGGCCGTCGCTCCGCCGGAACATGCCGTCAGGCCGGGGTACATTGTTTCAAATCAGTCGTAATCGTAATTTCCATCCAGGAAGTTCTTCGCCACCGTTTCCACAGTGGCTTCGCTGCGCATCAGCATATCCATCTGCCGGGTGAACTGCAGCAACCGTCCGAGACTATCCAGTTTTTCTTCAATCACGGGTTGCTCGTATTTCTGAAAGCGGGCGTCCACCCGGTCCCCCTTGACATTCACGGAAAAATCCAGCGCCGTGAGAATGATGGCGATGCTTCGGGCACGCCGGTTTCTGCGCACATCGTCGGCAGCGCCCCCCTTATAGGAAAAAGTGATGTAGTTTTTGTTGATCGTCTGGCCGCAGTAGCAATCCAGAACGCTGTAGTGATAGCCCACTCGCGAGCTGAAATTGAGATATTTGTCCGCGATGATGGCATAGCTCCGATCACCGAATCGTTCGTTGGCATTGGGATTGACCAATATCTGTTCGCGCATTACCGAGAAAAAACCGCCGAATTCAACGGGGCGCGGCTTCTCGAAACGCAGCTTGTCGTGGAGCATACCCTTGAGGAGAGCTTTGAAGGGGAGCGACGTAATCTTATCCACCTTGACCTTTTTTGCATCCGCGGAAACGTCGCTCAAACCGCCTCCGAGATCAATAATGAAAAGGTCCAGAGGAATGGGAGCGTCCAGCTTGAGCGAACCGGCCCCTTTGTCGGAAACGATCTCGCTGATCCGGAACATCTCCAGATAGGAGAACTCGTGGATGAAGCGCATGATGTCGTGCAGCGTCCGGCATTGCTCCGGTGTAAAACTGGGAGCCTTTGGATCCAGGAGGTTCAAGGGAACGATGGCGTCGGCAACTCGCCGCAGGGTCCGGTAGACCGGGGTTTCCTTCATATAAGGCTCTCTGGTATGGCGCATGGCGAGCAATTCCGTAACCTTGCCCTGGTACACGCGGCCCTCATGGGCGTCCACGGTGATTTCCATCCCCGGCGGGATCAGTGTTGTGGCATTTTTGGCGGCGAGAACCGACGGCACCATGAACTCCCTGCACAGGGAGGCCATGTGCCCGGT
>JBAVVF010000106.1:0-4726 GCA_049697155.1 Anaerolineales bacterium | reverse complement strand
AATTGAACCGGGAATATCAGGAACGTCCAAAGCAGGCCGGGGTCTTCCAGGTCAGGAACACGGTCAGCGGGAAAGTGTTGCTGGGGAGCAGCCTGAATTTGCATGGCGCCTTAAACGGACACAGGTTCACGTTGAGGATTGGCAGCCATAGAAATAAACTGCTTCAGGAGGACTGGAATGAGTATGGTGATGCTAAGTTCGTTTTTGAAATCCTGGAGGTTGTACAGGTCAGCGATAGCCCCAACTTCAACTTGAGTGATGAGTTGACACTGCTTGAGATGATCTGGCTCGAGAGACTCCAGCCCGTCGGGGAGAAGGGCTATAACCTGAACGAAAGAATTCGTCAGGCATAGGCCGGTAAAACTTCGTCGCGCTGCTCGTTCTTGTTCTTGACAGTCCATCCTTCGAGTGATAAACTCCGACCATTGCAGTCCAATTCTCTTTGAAAGGAGGCACGAAAAAATGAAATCCATCTTGTCGTCCACCCAACGTGTATTGAGCGCGCCTCCTGAAGGTGAAATGTAATCACGGATTGATCCGCTTCGATTGCCTTACCACCGCAGGCGCGTCTCGCCCTGCGGTTTTCTTTTAATCATCGACCTGACAGGTCGCCGCGCGGGCTGGAAGCTGAAGTATTCACGCGACTTGTCAGGTCTTTTGATGGACAATGAATACAAACGATTACATTGATTTCTTTGAAGAACTCGATGATGAAGATAAGCTAAATTCACGTTTTGGGATCGATGACCGGCGTCCCTACCAGCGCATGACCAGAAAGTTGATCAGCGAAGAGCGCAAGTATGTCCGCGAGCAGGATGATTCGAAGGCAAATTTCAAGTTTACCTATCCGGCGGCGCGCTTCGAGGAGTGGTGGCTGCTGGAGTCCATCGGCGATTTCTACGAACATAAATGGATTAGTGATGTCCTGCGCCGGGTGAAGGGCGGCAAGGAGGCGTCCGTCTACCTCTGCCGTTCCGGTCCTGCAATCGAAGCACCGCTGGTGGCAGCGAAGGTCTACCGGCCGCGCTCGCTGCGCAACCTCAAGAACGATGGCCAGTATCGCACCGGCCGCGCCGACCTGGACGAAAGCGGCAACGTCATTGTGGACGACGGCGCGCTGCACGCCATGGAGAAACGCACGGCCTATGGCGAGGAGCTCCGCCACCAATCCTGGATCGCCTACGAGTTCCAGACGCTGGAGATGCTGCACGCCGCGGGCGCGGATGTGCCCAGGCCGTATGCGATGGAGAAGAATGCCATCCTGATGGGTTACATCGGGGATCTTGAGAGCGCCGCACCGACCCTCAACTCGGTGACGCTCGAGCCTGAGGAGGTCCGGCCCCTCTACGAACGCGTCGTTCGCAATATCGACCTGCTCCTGTCCAACCAGCGCATCCACGGCGACTTGTCGGCCTACAATATCCTCTACTGGGACGGCGACATCTCCCTCATCGATTTTCCGCAGGTGGTCCCGCCCGAATCCAACCCTGCCGCATGGACGATCTTCCGGCGCGATGTGACGCGCATCTGCCAGTACTTCGCCTCACAGGGACTGAAGCGCGACGCCCGCAAGCTCGCTGCCGATCTTTGGACCTCCCATGGCCACAAAATCACCAGGGAAATCGATCCACGCCTTCTCGATCCCGATAAACAGGAAGACCGGCGCTTGTGGGAAGAACAGAAAGTCGCGAAGTAAGGACAACCCCGACAGGAAACTGTCGGGGTTGTTTCTTGGATGTAAAATTGGGCCATTCACTCAAGATTTTCGAATTGGAGCGCGACATGACGAAACGAATCCAGACGACCGGGCTGAGCCTTTCCTTTATATTGCCTTGTGCGATTCTGTTCTTGACCGCGTGTGGCGGCAATCGGATCACTGCGGAACCGACGAGTGCCGTGACAGCCACCCTGGAAGTCGATCTGCCGAAGGTCATCTCGGCCGAGCTCGATCGGAATGACGTGCCGCGCTATGAATCGATCGAATTGACGCTGGAAATCGACGCGGAATATTCGAACCCCTATGATGTGCGCGAAGTATCCCTGGCGGGGGTGTTTACCAGTCCCGCAGGAATGGCAATGATTGTCCCGGGCTTTTGGGATGGCGATAGGGCGTGGAAAATCCGGTTTACACCTTCGGCCGAGGGCACCTGGTCTTATACCGTTTCCGTTCGTGACGCGCGCGGCTCCAGCTTTCCCAGCCTGGGGGAGTTTACTGTGACGCCCTCCGATCTGCATGGCTGGATCGTGCCTGGCAATTCATTGAATGCCGGCTACAGTGGACATTATCTTATCCACCACGACGGAACTCCCTTTTACGGTGTCGGTCACTGCGACGCGCTCAATATCCTAATCGATGGCTTCGACGCCGAAGATGGCGTCCGCCTGTTCGATACCATGAAAGCGGCGAACGAAAACTACGTGGTCTGGTGGCCGTTGTATAGCAATTCTCCGGTCAACAGCCGCTATGATGATTATTCGGTTGGGAACATGAAAGTCATCGACGCGATCGTGAAGGATGCTGAAAAGGAAGGCATCTTCCTGATCTTCACGGTCTGGGATCACCCTCAGTTGCGCGACGACAAGCATCCCAGTTGGGATACCGGGAACTGGAGTCGCAACGGGTTCAGCAAGCTGAGCAGCCTGGAGGATTTCTTCGTTTCCGAAGAAGCGTGGGCCTGGCAGGAAAATCTTTATCGCTATCTCATTGCGCGCTGGGGCTACAGTCCCGCCATTGGCATGTGGCAGACCGTGTCGGAAGTCAACGGGACAAATTCATTGGATCAAGCGGATCCCTGGCACTCGAAGGTGAATGCTTATTTTGTCGAAAACGATCCGTACCGCCATCCGACAACGGCCAGCGGCTCGGGCGAAGTGGACTGGCCCGAGGGCCACGTGGTCATGGACGCTCCGCAGGTTCATCTTTACGAGTGGAATGAGGACGCGGTCGGGGCGGCAGCACATACCGCCGAGTGGACGAGCCGGATGTGGGACCGGACCGAGCGCCCGAACTGGATCGGTGAGTTTGGCACGACGGGCAACACGTTTTATCCGGAGTTGTTCCATCATTCCATTTGGGCCGCTCTGGCATCCGGCGCGGCGATGACCCCGGCCGAGTGGAACAGCGGCGGGGCGTGGGGGCGCATGACGCCCGAAATGAATGCAGATATCAGCCGGTTCGCAGGGTTTGTGATGGATATGCCGCTGGCCGAATGGAATCCGGACAGGCTGCAGATCACCTCCAGTGATGTGGAGGTCCGCGCTTGGGGCCTGGCAGGGGAGCAGGGCGGCTTGTTCTGGGCCCAGGATTTCTCACTCGAGGGAAAACCCATTGATGAAGTGCGCGGTGCAATGTCAGTTCGGGTGGGTGTTCAGATGGATGTGCAGGGGATGGCGGCCGGTTCATATACAATCCATCCGTATGATACCTGGCAGGGTGTTTACCTGGATGCATTCGATGTAGTCTGTACAGACGGCGAACCTTGCATAGTTGTCCTGCCCGACTTCACATCAGATATGGCATTCAAGATCGTTCGTAACTGATTAGCGCTTGCCCCATAAACCATAGCCCTCTTTCCTTCTTTGTTCGCGCCGCTCATGCTGCTCATGGATCTGTTCCACATGATCGGCTTTTTCCTCGATCGCGGCTTCCAGCCACAGCCGGCCCTTTTCGGCCGTTCCGTGACTTCCCGCGCCGTACGCCCCGGTTGCTGTGTCATCGTCCCAGGGCGGATTCGCAACGAGGGAGCCTGCCTCGATCCAGTCCATGTAGTAGTCGGGAGTCGTGACGAAGTCTGTCTCATCCACGACGCGTTCCATGTGACACAGATCGGGTCGGAGATGCAGCAGGTAAGAAGTTTCCAGCTCGCAGGCATGACCCATCCCGCCGATGGGTGATGTGCGATATTTCTGCAGAGCCTCCGCACCGATCCTGCCGGAGGTATGCAGCCAGGCTGTTGCACAGAATATCCGGCGATGGTGCTCGCCGGCATACTTGACAATGTTGACAAGGAACGAGGAGTTGCCGCCATGTCCGCTCATGAAATAGAAGCGGTCGAAGCCGCGTGCCACAAGCACATCGATCACCGCCAGCCAAAAATCTTCAAAAGCGCGTCCGCCGGCATTCATCGTCGCCGCGAAAGATGATCGATGGGTGCTGACTCCATACGGCATGACCGGCATTGCAAAACTGCGTGTAGGCAATTTAGCGTGTGTACCCTGCGCTATGGCTTCTATAATGATCGTGTCGACCGAGAGGGGGAGGTGAAATCCATGTTGCTCCGTGTGGCCGATGGGAATCAGGATCACTTTGCCGCGCTCTGAATCAGGAGGTATTTGAGTAATGGGTGTATTGCGCTTCCAGTTTGGAAGAGTTAAGAAAGATTGGCGACCAGAGATATTGAGGAATGATTGTGGATCGAGTCCTTGAGGGGCAAGGCAATGCACGCGCGAGAAGCCATCGTCGCGCAAACTATCCAGCAGATTTGAAATATATTGAAAAAGGATTGGTTCAGGGACTTCCAGCCAGCTTCTTCGCCAGCCAAATGGGAATGGGGGCAGAAGCCCGATTTGCGCAGGATTACTCAATTGGCCCGCAAGTGCGTTGAAGTCGTAGCCCCAGCCAAGCGGCAAGACAAGCGGAGTGTCCCGTGGAAGCCCCGCGACTGCATCCCAGGTCATATCATCATAATGGAAAAACTCTGTCATGGAAGTCTCCTCTGTTTTGCGC
>JBAVVF010000105.1:0-2629 GCA_049697155.1 Anaerolineales bacterium | reverse complement strand
GCTTGGATCTGTCCCTCTAATTCTCGGTTTGGCACTAAGAATCGTGGATCGCCCAAATACAATACTATGGTCCAAGGGTTGTGCCACCGCATTTACGCTCTTGCTGGGCATGCCCATGATGTGGATGTTTCGAATGGATGGCGTCATATTTTCTTTAATTGGCGGAGCGGCGATTGAAGCGTCCATCCTGTTGTTTTTTTATTTTCGTGTCAAGGCTGTTGCAGGATTGCCTGCCAACTCCGATCTGTCCACAAGAACTCTGAAGACATAGGACCGAAGGCAAACATGGTGTTTGGAGATGATCAGATGAAACCAGACAAACAGTATAGTCCCTGGCGCTTGAATTGGACGCCTGAGCACGTTGAGCGTTTCTGGGATTGGTGGGGCAGTAACCCTGCACTGCTAAAGCACTACTTTTCCAGGCGGAATGGTGAGGCTATCCTTGATCAAGTTCAGCGCTACGCTCGATTTACGGGAACCGTTGTCGATCTGGGAGCCGGCCCGGGTTACATCGTTGACCTGCTGGTCAGGCGTGGTGTGAAAACCCTGGCGGTGGACACCTCCTCCGATTCGCTGGACGCCTTGGAACAACGAATGAAGGGGTCTGGTGATTTTCTTGGAACGAGGGTCTCCCAAGCAGATAAGGTTCCAGTTGATGACCAGGAGGCGGATGCTGTATTATTGATTGAGACAATCGAGCATTTGGATGATGACATTCTGGAAGGCATTCTGAATGAAACATATCGTATTATCAAACCCGGTGGCTGGCTTGCTGTTACAACGCCGAATGATGAGAATCTGGCAGAACTTGAAACGATTTGCCCGCACTGTGGTTGCATATATCATACCTATCAACATGTACGCTCCTGGCATCCGAATGTCCTGAAAGAGTATATGGCCAAGATTGGCTTTGATAGGGTCGTGTGTAAGCCAACGCTGTTTTCATTTCTTCCAACGTTACTGAGACCCTTTCATCGGCTGGCTTATACCGTATTGGGTGTGAAACTTCCGCATCTGCTCTATATTGGACGGAAGCCGAAGAGCAGTTAAATTCATGATACCAACTTTGCAGAAGAAAATAACCGGCGGCTGGTTTTTCCCCCGCTATATTGGTGTCGTATATATAGAGCCCGTTATGCGAGAGATAAAATCTATTGCGCGGGGCAGGATGCTGGACCTGGGCTGCGGAACGCGGCGCTATGAAGTAATTTTCAGAGAGTTTGTCGATTCGTATATTGGTCTGGATTGGCCAGAGATCAAGGGTCGTGCTTTTCCGGATGTCATTGGCGACGCAATGAATATTCCGTTTATGGACGCGTCGGTTGATGTTGTTCTGGCAACTGAATTGATGGAACATTTGCCATCCCCGCAGGATTTTCTAACGGAAGTGGCGCGCGTACTTCGGAAAAATGGTGTGCTGATTCTTTCTGTGCCGTTTATGGAGCCGATCCATGAGGAGCCGCGGGATTACTATCGTTTTACTCCTTTTAGCCTGCGACTGCTTCTGGAGGAACATGGGTTTTCACTCCAAAGAATATGGAACAAGGGCGGATGGTGGTCCGTTGTGTTGGGTTCATTTGTAAACCAATCTCTGTACGATTGGTCTACCTCTCTGGATGAGTCGGGCCGCAGACACTATACTTTGCTAACCTTTGTAGTACTGCCGGTCTGCGCCCTGGCGCAATGGCTCGCCTATCAGCTCGATCGGCTGTTTCGTTCACGCCGGTATACGCTCGGGTACATACTTGTTGCGGTGCGGCAATAAAGACTGTCGTCTTGGCAGACCTTGGAAGTGGTTTTGAGGATATCAAGTGAAAAAAGAACACCTTTACCTGTTAGCCTGTCCGATCTGCGGCTCGCGTTTTGAAGTGAATGTGACTGAGCAACTTGAGGCATCGTGCTCCCGCCTCGTGTGCGTGGATAACGGACATGCATATCCGATCAGTATGGGTATCCCGCGTTTTGTTGATCCGGAAAACTACGCCGAAAGCTTTGGCTTTCAATGGAAAGAATTCAGCCGGGTTCAATTGGACTCATATAACGGTACGGGCTTCTCAGAAGAACGGTTTCGATTAATCACCGGGTGGACCCAAAATGAACTGGCCGGAAAGTTGGTCCTGGATGCAGGCTGTGGCGCTGGACGATTCGGGGAGATTGCGCTGAAGTATGGTGCCAGGCTGGTCGCCTTTGATCTGAGCGAAGCGGTGGATACATCGAAGGCTAATCTCGCTCCTGCTGAACCTCTTATCTGTCAGGCGTCTATTTATAAATTACCCTTTGCTGCTGGCACGTTCGACTATGTATATTGCATCGGTGTGGTACAGCACACCCCGGATCCTCCGGCTACGATCCGCGCTCTTTGTCGAATGGTGAAACCGGGCGGGCAGATAGGACTGTGGATCTACGAACGTGATTGGAAGAGTTATATAGGAACGCTTGGCTTTAAGTATGCGTTGCGTCCAATCTTTTCCCGCCTGTCTCGATCCAGGCAGTATTCGATCTGTACCGCCATGGTAAATCTGTTTTTTCCAGTGGTGGCGTTTTGCAGGCCCCTCGGATTATTTGGGAAAATAATCATGCGCCTGCTGCCGGTTGCCTCCGCGCATATCCAGACCCTGCCCCTTTCGCC
>JBAVVF010000104.1:0-2514 GCA_049697155.1 Anaerolineales bacterium | reverse complement strand
GGTCATCTTTGCCACGAACCTGCTCATGTACGTGTTTTTCGGCGTCGGTCTGATCGTCCTGGCGCTGGCGTTGTACGGTCGGTTGAAGGCCGGCGCACCGGCGATCATGCAGGTGGCAACCGCGATCGGGATCATCTGGGCTGGCTCGCTGATTGCCAGCGGCATGGTCGCGAATGCCGGGCTCGCTACTGTTGTTTCAATCTATGCCAAAGACCCGACCCAGGCTGCCTTGACCTGGCAGGGAATTGAAGCCGTGGCAAACGGGCTGGGGAACGCCAATGGCGAAATCCTCGGCGGACCTTTGATGCTGCTGGTCAGCCTGGCCGCGCTGCGGGCTGGCGGGCTTCCCAAGGGACTGAATATCCTCGGCTTGTTGGTCGGCGCGGTGGGCATCATCTCCATTACCCCAGGGTTGACCGAGGGGATGATCGGAATTTTTGGCCTGGGCCAAATCATCTGGTTCGTCTGGCTGGGCATCGTTCTTTTGCGCAACAACCCAAGCCGAGCAGCGTAATACCAACAGCCTTTTCGACTTCAAGTTTCAACAGCAACCAAGAGTATTGGAGAGGTTGACTCTCAGCCTCTTCAATTTTGAGAAGTAATTCTGAAGGATGACATGAAAGCGATAGTGTACGCAAAATTTGGACCGCCCGAGGTTCTTCATCTTCAAGAGGTGGAAAAGCCCGCCCCAAAAGCAAATGAGGTGCTGATAAAAATACATGCGACAACCGTTGTAAAAGAAGACCCGGACATGAGGGCTTCTCCAGGTTTTAATGGATTCCTGAAACCCAGACATCCGATCCTGGGTCAAGAGCTGGCTGGGGAAATCGAATCTATCGGCAGAGATGTGACCCGATTCAAACCCGGCGACCAGGTATTTGGCTTCGACATGTTTGGCGCGTATGCTGAATACAAATGTATGCCTGAAAACGGGGCGCTAGCCATCAAGCCGGTCAATCTGAGCTACGAAGAAGCCGCCAGCGTCCCGAATGGGGCATTAACCGCGCTGCCTTTTCTGAGAGATAAGAGCAAGATCCAGAGTGGACAAACCGTGCTGATCTATGGCGCTTCCGGATCGGTTGGCGCTGCGGCGGTACAACTTGCCAAGTACTATGGGGCGGAGGTGACCGGGGTATGCAGTACCACGAATTTGAAATGGGTTAAATCTTTGGGAGCCGATCAGGTGCTTGATTACACCCAGGAGGATTTTACCGAAAATGGCAAGACCTATGACATCATTTTTGACACGGTAGGCAAGCGTTCGTTTTCAGAGTGCAAAGGCTCGCTGACGGATGAAGGCATCTATCTTTCTACTATCCCTACGCCGGTAATTATGCTTCAAGCGTTATGGACTGCAAAGAGCAGTAGCAAAAGGGTAAAGTTTGCGGCTGCGGGTTTGAGTCCAGCAAGTGAGAAGATCAAAGATCTTGTCTTCCTCAAAGAGTTGATTGAGGCGGGGAAGATAAAACCGGTCATAGATAAATGCTATCCATTGGAACAGATCGCCGAGGCTCACCGGTATGTCGAGCAAGGACATAAAAAAGGCAACGTCGTTATCACGGTAGGAATTACCCACAAAAAACAAGGAGATAAAGAATGAACATTAAGAAACTGGCCGTTGAATTTGTAACCGTGTTCGCAGTAGCCTTGGTGACTACTGCTGTTGTGACATTTCTATGGAACATCATCGGGCATGGAGCAAGCGCCATAGATTGGGAAACCTCATTCCGCTTTGCCATCATCTTCGGCATCATCTTGACATGGGTAAAATCACGGGAAATCAAAGAAAAATAGATATTCTAATTGGCGTGATTTGTCCGTAGTAGCACCTCGTTTTCAGAATGGTTTATGTCATTCAAATCTTTAGCAAACGGACGAATTACACCAAATCTGGAACAACAGGAAGAAGGAAAAAATGAAAAATATCTTTACATTCGTAATCATTTTGATGGCGCTGACAGCCTGCGCAGCGCCCCAGACTCAGGTGGCGCCTGAACCTGCTGCGACGGACATACCTCAGGCAGGTATACCAAATCCTGCCTCGGTCTATTGCACACAAAATGGGAACAAACTCGAAATTCGCACTGCTGCCGATAGCAGCCAAAGCGGAATATGTGTTTTTCCGGATGGCAGCACTTGTGATGAGTGGGCCTATTACCGGGGAGAGTGTGGTCCCGCAGCACAGAAAAGCCCAACACTTGCCGTGGCTGTTGAAGCAACTGCAAATGCAAGTGGTGACACAGAAGAACAAGCCTCAGGTGGTTACATGACACCAGGTACTGCAGAAGAGATCACTGACTGGTGGGGCGTCATCAAGAGTACCGAACCCGGCGCACAGTATGATGACTACTTCGAGCGGCAGGACTTTGGGCAGATTATCTACTTTGGCATCGATTCAATGGATCCGGCGGTAAAGTCCCAGATCGAGGCACTGCGCGACAGCAGCAAGATCGTTCATCTTTACGGGACATTACTGAGTAATGTCCCTGATTACAATGGCTCACAGATCCAAGT
>JBAVVF010000103.1:0-3891 GCA_049697155.1 Anaerolineales bacterium | reverse complement strand
GCCGAATCCCTGGCTGCGCGTCGTGGCGGCCCTGCGCTTCGACAGCCGCCTGCAGCTTTCGCCCGCCGCGACCCGTGGGGCGACGCGCGCCCGTCAGCTCCTGTTCACCACCGAACAGCTGGATATCGATCTGCAGATCAAGGCCGGGCATGGGCATGGAACCAGCGATCTCCTGGGGCAGATGTTGAGTCTCGCCCGTCCGGGAGAGGCGGTTGCAGCTTTCGTGAGCCTGCAGGGACGCGCCGGGGAACCCCTTCGGGCCACCGAGACCGATGCGCGCGGCCAGTTCGCCTTCAGGCAGATTCCCTCCGGCATCTATGATCTTATCTTTGATCTTGAGAATCAAGAGGTCGCGGTCACCGGCCTCGAGTTGAAGAATGACTAGAGAAGAATTCATAGAAGCTTTGATCTCCGCGCCCGAACCCGAGGCGCGTCGTTTTCTCATGAGCCAACACCCGGAGTGGCTTCAAACGGACAGTGTGTACGCCCTCAAGGCGCGGGCTGACCAGCTGGAGAGGGACGATGCAAGGCAGGCGCTCAATGTCGGCCTGATTGCCGGAGAGGTCGCTGAATATCTTGCGGACGATGAGTCCCGGGCCGTCGCCTCGTGGATCCAGGCCAATGCCCAGGACCTTCTGGCCGACCTCGAGTCCGCGGCACAATCCTACGATCGTTCGGCACAGCTTTTTAAAGCAGCCGGCAAGCCACTGGAGTCCGCCCGCACCCGCATCGGCCAGATGGAGCCGCTGACAAAGCTAGGCCGTTTCGACCAGGCTCAATCTCTGGCGGAGGCGGCCCGCCAGGTATTTGTGGAGTTTGAGGATTTGAGTTCCCAGGCCAAGATCGATATGAACCTGGGAAGCCTTTATTATCGTCGAGGCAATACCTCGGCGGCCCTGGAAGCTTTCCGTCGGGCTGCGGAAGCCTTTCAGGTACTTGGCAATGAGTTTTATGCGGCCATGAATCAGATCAACCAGGCCAGCATGCTGACGCTGCTCGACGATTTTCTGGGTGCCGAAAAGCTGCATGAAATGGCGCGGCCGGTCTTCGAAGCCGGAGGCTTGCGAACAGCGGTCGCTTCCGTGGATCTTAACCTGGCGATCTATCAAGCCTATCGAGGCAACTATTCCAAAGCCTTTCAGGTATTCGAACAGGCCCGCGCCATCTTTTCCAGTCTTTCCTCCCAGGTAGACCTGGCGATGACCGATCTGGAGGAAAGTGACCTCCACCTCGATCTCAATTTACCAGACCGGGCGCTTCAGCTGGCTGAACAGGCCGAGGCTGCCTTCGTCGAAGCACATATGCCTTTTGAAGCGGCCCGGGCGAGCGCCAACCAGGCCGTTGCGCTCGCCCGCTCCGACCAATTGGAACGGGCCACGGCCCTTCTGGAAGAAGTGCGCGAGTCGTTCGCCTCGCAGGGCAACCAGACCTGGATTGCACATACCGATCTGCAGCGTGCAGAGGTCATGGGGCAAATGGGCAGGCATGAACAGGCCAGGGGATTGGCGGCAGAAGCCGCCCGGGCCTATGACGGCCTGAGCATGAAGACCAAACAAGCCTATGCTCATATTGTGTGTGCCAATTTATGGGCCGACGATTGTGAATGGACGCAGGCCCTGCAAGAGCTGGACGCGGCTTCGCAGGCGATCGCTGATGTGGCTGCGCCCTGGCTGGAGCCTCGCATCGAGGCTTGCCGCGGACGCATCCATGAGGGGGCAGGTCGGGTCAATGAGGCGATCGAGCATTATCGCCGGGCAGTCGGGCAGACTGAAAAAATGATGGTCGCACTGACCGCCGAGGAGCATCGCACAGCCTACATCGCAGATAAACTGCAGCCATATGATGCACTGGTTGCGTTATACGCCCCGAACGATCCGCAGCTGGCCTTCCAGTGGGCGGAGCAGGCCAAGTCGCGCGCCCTGGTGGATCTGCTGGCGGCCGGCATCCGGCCTCGCCTGCACATCCAGGATGCGATGGACGCCCGCAACGCGGAACGTCTCCAGACCTTACGCGAAGAGTTGAACTGGCTTTACACGCGCCTGACGCGCGGTGAAGCGCCAGGCGATCCCTCCGCTCCGGCCGCGGGCCCCGAAACCTGGGCCAAGATCCAGGATGCTGAAAAGGAAGCCAGTGCGTTATGGCGGAGTTTGCAGGCTCGTCACGCGGAAGAGTTGTCTCTCCTTCGTGAAGCGCCGCTGTCCGCGTCCGAAGTTCAGGCGCGGCTTCCTGAGAATGCTGCCATCGTAGAATATTTTATTGCCCGCGGCGAGTTGATCATCTTCCTGTTGACCAAACAGGATGTTTTTGCCTACCCGGACTCGGGCTCCGTGACGGATCTGCTGCCGCCGCTGGAAGAGCTGGCCTTTCAATTCTCCAAATTCCAGTATGGCCGGGATTACTACGATCGTCATAAGCCGGCACTGCTCAGTGCAGTCGAAGACGTGTTGGAACGTCTGGGTGACAGGCTTCTGCGGCCGCTTTGGGGAGACCTTTCCGGCGTGGATACACTCATTATTATCCCTCACGGACCTCTGCACGCCCTGCCGTTTCATGCACTTAGGCAGGGCGGACGATTCCTGGTCGAAACGCATGCCATTTCCTATGCTCCCAGCGCGGCGGTCCTGAATTATTGCTGGAATAAACCAACTAGACATGACCGTTCCCAGCCGTTCGACGGGACACCCTTCCTGGTTGGCGTCCCGGATGAACGTCTCACTCAGGTTTCGCAGGAAGTTCAGGCCCTGGCAGAACTGATCGCAGGGAGTCAGGTTCTTCTTGATAAGGATGCCACTCTTGAAAAAGTGAGACTGGCTGCCCCCGGTTGCGGACTCTTGCACCTCGCGGCCCACGGGCTGTTTCGTCCCGAGGCACCGCTGCTTTCTTCCATCCGTTTAGCCGACCAATGGATGACAGTTCAGGACGTGTATGATCTTGACCTGAAAGCCTCGCTCGTAACCCTCAGCGCCTGTGAGACCGGGCTTGGGCACGATGAAGGAGGCGATGAACTGATTGGGTTGGTGAGAGGCTTCCTGCACGCAGGGGCCAGTTCACTGCTGGTCAGCCTGTGGATGGTGGATGACGAATCGATGACCGATTTGATGACCCGCTTCTATACTCATTGGCTCGCCGGAAGACCAAAGACACAGGCACTGCGACAGGCGCAGTTGGATCTTATTAAAGAGTATGAACACCCCTATTATTGGGCGCCTATGGTTCTTGTAGGCAACGAAAAATGATTTGCCAGACTCGATCCTGATGGTCTCTTGATTGTAGGTTTCCATGTTTGAGTCGCTTAAACCCCGCCTGCGTGTCCTTCTGGGATTGTTCCTTGCCCTGGGGCTTTGCTTTGCCCTGATCGGAAGTGCAGGGGCGCAAACGCCCAACCTGCCGGACCCGCCTCCCGATCAGGTGGTGGTTAAACCCAAACCTGGTGTCTCGATCAATACTATTCTCGCCCGCTATAACGCCACTCTGCTTGGGAGACTGACTGAGACGAATCTTTACTTCCTGCAACTGCCGGCAGGTCAAACTGCCGACCAGGTTCTTCCCGCATTGAAGGCCGACCCTGATCTTTTTTATCCCGAGCCCAACTATTATAGTGAGGGCGCGCCGGGTGGCGGGTTTATTATCTTTGGCGCACACATGTCGCCGCTGGCTGAATTCATCATATTCGGCGCGCATGGTGAGGTCACACCGACTCCTCCTGGCGGATCCAATCAATGGGCCTGGAGCAGGATCGGCCTGTCCGACGCCCAGAAGATCTCGCGCGGTCAGGGCGTGATCGTGGCCGTGCTGGATACCGGCATGGCCCCGGATCATCCGCTCCTGAACAGCTCCATCATTGCCGGGTATGACTTCGTCGGTATGCGCAATGACATCTACGATCACGGC
>JBAVVF010000102.1:0-8031 GCA_049697155.1 Anaerolineales bacterium | reverse complement strand
TGGCACTTGATTTTTTGCGCTGAGTTTACGAGTTCGGCGCCGCTCGGCTCGCATTCCGGGACCAGCCTCTCCCGTCGAAGCCTGTCATCCCCGGGGACAAATTGATAACTTGTCCTACAAACATTATAGCACATTCCGGACAGCATTTATCTTGCTCAACAGGCGGCTTTATGCTAGACTGTTATCACATTGCGACAAGGAATGAAGGTTTCATGAGCGAAAAAATCCTCATCATTGATGACGATCTGGACACATTACGGTTGGTCGGGCTGATGCTCCAGCGTCAGGGATACCAGATCAGCGCTGCGACCAACGGGCAGCAGGGACTCGATAAGGCATTCGAGGAAGATCCGGATCTGATTTTGCTGGATGTCATGATGCCGGAGATGGATGGCTACGAGGTGGCCCGGCGTTTGAGGCAGCATCCCTTGACGGTGGAGACCCCCATTCTGATGTTCACCGCCAAGACCCAGCTGGATGATAAAGTGGTTGGCTTCGAGGCCGGCGCCAACGACTATTTAACGAAGCCGACGCATCCCTCTGAGCTGCAGGCGCGTGTCAAAGCCTTGCTGGCGCGCGATAGCAGCCGGAAAGCCGCCACCACTGTTCCCGACAAAGATGAGAAAAGCGGTTACGTAGTCGGCGTGCTCGGTGCACGCGGCGGGCTTGGCACCACCACCGTGGCCGTCAACCTGGCAGCCGGTTTGCAGGCCCGCACCAAATCCGAAGTCATCGTGGCGGAGATGCTGCCCGGGCAGGGCACACTGGCATTCGACGTCGGCCTGCCAAACACCAAAGGACTGGTGGATCTCCTCAGCCGCAGCAAGCTGAGCGACATTACGCGGGAGGCAACCCGCGAAGCCCTGGCCGAACATGGGTCGGGATTGCAGATGCTGCTGGCCTCGGCCCGGCCGCGCGACATGAATCTGGTCAATCTGATTGCAAATTACACAGCCATTGTCCGGCGACTGGCCGGATTGGCCCGTTTTATCGTTCTCGATCTGGGCCCGGGCATCCAGCCTTTTGCGGAAAAGATCCTGCCCCTCTGCAATGAGGCGATCATTGTTTTGGAGGGTGTGCCAAACACGATCATGCACACGCGCTCCCTGATCGATGAGGTTGCCGCGCTGGGCGTTGGGCGGAAAAGCATCAAGGTGGTGCTCAATAATCGATTCCGTTCCGACACGCAGTTACCCTCCAGCCAGGTGCAGACCAAACTGGAGCACGAGATCCTGAGTACCCTGACACCCGCCCCGGAACTCTTTGTACAGGCCAGCCGCATGCACACACCCGCCGTTCTGTGCCAGCCGGAAAGTCTGACTGCACGGCAGATCACAAAACTGGTGGAATACGTCGCCGAACGAGAGGCCCTTCCCAGATGACGGAACCCGCCAGTCCGAAACTCGCCTCCCAGGCGGCGATCGAGGACGCGGCGGTCTTGATCCGCAGGGCAGAGCGGGCCGTCGTCCTCACCGGAGCCGGACTCTCCACCCCCTCGGGCATCCCCGACTTCCGCTCGGAGGGGACCGGTCTCTGGTCTCAGGATGAGCCGATGGAAGTCGCCTCCCTGACCACATTTCGAACAGCCCCGGAACGATTCTTCAAGTGGTTTCAACCGCTGGCCGGCCGGATCTTCAATGCCCAGCCCAACCCTGCCCACCTGGCCCTGGCCGAATTCGAACGCAGCGGACACGTGCGCACAGTGGTCACGCAAAACATCGATGCCCTGCACCAGAAGGCCGGCTCGCAAAACGTCGTGGAACTCCACGGCACGCTCCGGACGCTGACCTGTACGAACTGCTTTAAGCAGTTTGAAGCGCCCCCCTTTCTCCAGCCTTACGTCGAAACGGGTAAGATCCCACAGTGCTTAAATTGCAATGGAATCCTCAAGCCAGATGTGATATTGTTTGGGGAACAACTGCCGCAATCGGCCTGGTACGCGGCCCAGCGCGCGGCCCGTCAGTGCGACCTGATGGTGGTCGCCGGCTCATCCCTGGAAGTCCTGCCGGTGGCCGGGCTGCCCATGCAGGCCCTCGACCGCGGTGCACATTTGATCATCATCAACAATTCACCTACCTATCTGAACATACGGGCGGATGTCGTCATTCTGGATGATGTCGCCACCACACTACCTGAAATAGCGAAGCGAGTGCTCCATGGCTGAGATCAAAACCCAAACACTGGACAGTTACCTGCGAGTGATCGAAATTTCACGCGATCTGGCATCCACACTGGATCTCGATACTTTGCTGGATGACATCGTGCGGGCCGCGGCCGACATTACCCGGGCCGAAGCGGCCTCCATTCTGCTCTACGACGACACCGCCCGCCAGCTCTACTTCCAAGTGGCCACCAACATCGACGAGCCCACCATGCGCGGCCTGATCGTCCCGCTCGACAAGAGCATTGCCGGCTGGGTGGTAACCAACCGCAGACCGGCCCGCATCGACGATGCCCACAAGGACGAGCGCCACTTCGGCGAGGTGGAGCAGACGGTCGGTTACTCGACCCGCTCCATGCTGGCCATCCCCCTGATCACAAAGAATAAAGTTGTCGGCGTGCTGGAAGTCCTCAACAAGAAAAAAGGCAGGTTCACCGACCCGGACGAGTCGATGCTCTCGGTGCTGGGGGCGCAGGCCGCGGTTGCGATCGAGAACGCGCGCCTGTTCCAGCAGTCGGACCTGATCTCGGAGTTTGTGCACGAGCTGCGCACGCCGCTGGCCTCGTTGAGCACCGCCACCTACCTGCTGCTGCGCCCCGAAATGTCCCGCGAGCAGCGTGACCAGATCGTCAATAACATTCACAACGAGACCCTGCGCCTGAACTCGCTGGCCTCCTCCTTCCTCGACCTGGCCCGCCTGGAATCGGGGCGGGTGCAGTTCCGCAAGTCCCGCTTCAGCGTGGGAGACCTGCTGTATGAGTCCCGCGATGTCATGATGTCCAAGGCCCAGGAGACCAACATTCAAATCCGCGTGGATGTCCCCAATGAAATGCCGCTCATGGAAGCCGACCGGGATAAGATCAAACAGGTCCTGCTCAACCTGTTGAGCAATGCCCTTAAATATAACCGCCCGAATGGCATCGTTGTGATCAGCGGCAACTTCGACCCGGCGGACATTTCCGTCGCCATTCAGGATACCGGAATGGGCATACCGGACGAATCCATTCCGCATCTCTTCGAAAAGTTTTATCGGGTCCGCGAACACGAGGGCAAGGCCACCGGAACCGGCCTGGGGCTTTCCATTTCCAAGCAGATCATCCAGGGACACAACGGCCGCATCGAAGTGAAGAGCAAAGTGGGAGTCGGAACGTCGTTCACCATTTACATCCCCCGTTCGACCAAGACGGTGCCCCGCGTGAACGAACCCGGATAACGTCATTGCGAGGAGTGGCGTAAAACGCCACGACGAAGCAATCCCGAACTCATTAAGAGATTGCCACGCTCACTTCGTTCGCTCGCAATGACATTAAGTCTCGACTAGCACTTTGAGCACGCCTGTCTCTGCGGCGCGCTCAAATGCTTTTAACCCCTCGTTCAACCTGAATTCATGTGCAATCAGAACCGTCGGATCGACCTGCCGCGCTTCCATCAGGCGCAGGGCCGGTTCGAAGGGGCCGCAGCGCGAGCCGATCAGGGTGATCTCATCGACGACGATGGATGAAAAGTTCACGTTCAGCCCGCCCTTGTACGTGGATTTCAGCACGAGCGTTCCGCGCGGACGAATGGCCTGCCGGGCTAACGAAAAGCCGCCCGGTGACCCCGTTGCTTCCACCACGATATCCCATCGGCGAGGCTGGATCTCCTCTTCAAGGATCGTCCGAATCCCGCGCGCCTGCAGCAGGTTCTGCTGGTGCGGGTGGCGCGCCACGACTCGCAGACCGCAGCCCGTCAGCGCCAGGGTCTGGGCGATGAGCTGCCCGAGCCGCCCCGCGCCGATCAGCAAAACCCGATCCGTGGGACGGATCTGGATCTGCTGCTGGATCTCGAGTGCCGCGGCCAGGGGTTCGGTGAAGACGGCCATTTCGTCGGGGACGGAATCGGGCACGCGGTGGAGGTTGGTGGTTGGCAGATGGGTGAATTGGGCGAAGACGCCATTTCGATTGACGATCCCCAGCACGCTGCGGTCCTCGCAATGGCTGGGACGACCATTCAAACATTGTTCGCACTGATTGCAGACGACATTGATCTCCCCCACCACGCGCTGCCCGATCCAGGAAGGATCATCGGCTTCCACTACGTCACCGACAAATTCGTGCCCGAGAATGCCGGTGTATGGATAGTAGCCTTTGACCAGTTCAAGGTCCGTGCTGCAAATCCCTGCCTTGCGGATCCTGATCAGCGCCTCATTCAGTTTGAGCGGCTGCGGAACGTCACGGAGTGAGATTTCGTTGTTTTCCAGCCAGAGAGCATGCATGTCTATGCCTCGGACACCGCCCATCGATCGCGACCGTTGTTCTTCGCCTGATAAAGAGCGGCATCCGCCCGGTTGAGCAGCATCAGCCAGTCTTCCTTTTGTGTTTTGTACTGGGCGATTCCAATGCTGATGGTGGACTTGATTTCATGCTCGCCGGACTTGATCCGCAGCGACCGGATATGTTTGCACAGCCGTTCTGCCTGCTGAGTCGCTGCTTTCAATGTGTTATGCGGCAGGACAATCAGAAACTCATCCCCGCCGTAGCGTCCGATGGTGTCGGGGTAGCGGATATGCTCGCGCAGCTCGCTGGCTAATGTCCGCAGCACCGTATCGCCCACGGAATGACCGTAGGTATCGTTGACCTGCTTGAAATAATCGACATCCAGCATGGAAACCGTCAGCGGGCTGCCATAGCGGTCCGAGAAAATCACCTCGCGCTGCAGGTCCCCGATGATCTGCTTGCGATTGGGCAGGAAGGTCAGGGCGTCGGTGTGGGAAACCTCATCGGCCTGGGCGAGGACTGCCTTTAATTCCGTTTCCTTGACGCTCAGGATGCGTTTGGTACTTTGCAGCTCGGCTGTGACCGCTTCCAGCATCGAAGGCAGGGCGAGCGGTTCGCCGATGAACAGGATGCGCTGTCCCGGCATGGGGATGAAGAGACACATGAATTGATCGCTGCTTTTCCCGCCGGCGAACTCGAGCTCGCCCCGGGTGCGAATGCGCTGGCCGAGAGCCGTGGAGAGCAATTGATCGAATGTGGGTGTACTGGAAGAGGCCAGCAGACCTTTCAGATGCGTCTGATGGGGATGGGACTGCTTGAACGAGTCAAAGGCCGGATTGCAGGAAAGCAGACGGCCCTCTTTATCCAGCAAGGTCACCAGCAGACTGGTCGCTTCGAGAAACGGCTCGACGCCGTACTGGGCAAATAGGGTTGTGAGTTCGCTCAACTTTGCATCCTCAGCGCGCACCCCGCCTCCCAAATTGACGTTCCAGCATATCCACGGAAAGATGGATCATGGTCGGGCGGCCATGCGGGCAGGTCCGCGGCGAGTCGCAGGCTTCGAGGTCGATCAGCAGGGCCCGCTGTTCTTCATTGGATAAAGCCTGGCCGGCCTTGACAGCCATCCGCTTGCAGACCCGCGCCGCCAGCCTGGCTTCCAGTTCGTTTTGCAGCGGCGCTTCGTCCTCTTCGAAATCCTCCACCAGGGCGCGCAGTGCAGCGGACGGGTCGCTGCCCATAAACAAGGCCGGCATGGCGCGGACCTGAAATGTGTTTGGACCAAACTCCTCCACGTCAAAGCCCAGGTGCTGGAGGATCGGCAAGTTGGTGGTGAGCAAATTTGTGGAATGAGGCGGCAGGGTCACAACAGCCAGCGTCAGCAAAGCCTGCGAGGGAATGTTCTTCATCGTATGCTGGGTCATCAGCTTTTCGAACAGGACCCGCTCGTGGGCGGCATGCTGATCGATAAGATACAGTCCATCGGGGCCTTCGGCAACCAGGTACGTCGCGCCAATCTGGCCGATCAGACGCAGCAGTGGAATGCTGGCAACCTCCGATTTACGATTGACAATTTCCGACTGCTGACTGGGTACTGACGACTGATCACTGAACACTGATTCACTGAACACTGATTCACTGGAAACTGGCAACTCCTGATGCCCGATCTCCCAATCCAACCCGGTATGACGGGGCGGTTCTGGGGGGACAGTCCGCGTCGTTCCCCACAGCGACGGCGCGACGTTCGGCACGGGTGAATATGCCAGCAGCGTCTTGCGCACCGAACGCTGGACAAAGCTGAAGATGTTGTCCTGGTTCCTGAAGCGGACTTCAGCCTTCGCGGGATGGACGTTGACATCAACCTCTTCCGGGCGGATCTGCAGGAACAGGGCCGTCAGCGGATAGCGGCCGACCATGAGCAGAGTGTGATAAGCCTGCAGCAGGGCTGTGTTGAGGGAGACATCGTGCACCCAGCGCCCGTTGATGAAAAAGGTAATTTCCCTGCGGTTGGAACGCGTCAGGGAGGTGGGGCTGATGAAACCGGTCAGTGCCGAACCCTCTTCTTCGGACAGAATTTCCAGCATCTGTCTGGCAACGTCCACGCCGTACAGCGCGGCCAGGATGGCCCGCCGGTCGCCGTCTCCTGTGGTTTGCAGCACAACGTTCTTCCCATCGGATAGCTTGAAGCGCTTGTCGGGATATGCCAGTGCGTAACGCGTGACCAGTGCGTCGATGGCGCGCCGCTCGGTCACATCGCTCTTCAAAAACTTCAAACGGGCCGGCACGTTGTAGAACAGATCCTCCACGCGTACCGTTGTACCTGTTGTGGTCCCAACCCTGGCGGGCTGGCCTGCCTTTCCGCCCTCCACGTGCAGACGTGTGCCTTCCTTTTCGTCCTGAACCCGCGCGGTAATCGTCATGCGCGAGACGGAACCGATCGAAGCCAGGGCCTCGCCGCGGAAGCCCAGCGTGGAAATGGAAAAAAGATCGGCGGAGCGGATCAGCTTGGAGGTCGCGTGACGCGCGACGGCCAGTTCCAGCTCCTCGGACGGAATCCCCGAGCCGTCGTCGGCAACCTCGATCAGCTTTTTCCCCGCCTCTTCGATTGTGATTGTGATGGAACGCGCGCCCGCATCCAGCGCATTTTCCAGCAGCTCCTTGACGACCGAAGCGGGCCGCTCGATGACTTCGCCTGCCGCAATCTGCGAGGCGACTTCGGAAGAAAGCAAGCGAATGGGCATGCGGCGATTATACCCGCTATAATTGGCGGCTCAGGAGTGTTGGATGAAGCGATTGATCCTGCTGTTTACGCTCGTATCGGCAGCCTGTCAGATGACCGGCAGAGCGCCCGGGCCTTTGCCCACCTCGTATCCGCCCGAAACCATCCCGACCGTGATTGCCCTCACGGCCGCGTCGCTGGCTTTTCCCACGCGGCAAGCGACCTCCTCACCGACTTCCACTGCAATTCCACCCACCCCAACACTGACCGCCTCCCCGACCCCTGCGCCATACGAGCAATTCACGATCGCCCATCTGCGCGGACGAACGTACGGCAGCGGAAGCATTGAAATCACCGAGGTCATGGAAGAGACGGACGCATTCACCCGCTACATGATCCGCTATCCCAGCGATGGGCTGAGCATCTATGGCTTCGCCAGTGTCCCAAAAGGCGAGGGACCCTTTCCTGTGATCATTGTCATTCACGGGCTGGTGGACCCCGCCACCTACCAGACGATTGATTACACCACGCCTGTCGCCGACACCCTCACACGGGCAGGCTATATCGTGATCCACCCAAACTTGCGAGGTTATCCGCCTTCCAGTATCGGCGGCAACTTATTCAGGGTAGGCATGGCGATCGATGTGCTGAACCTGATGGCATTGATCAAGACAGGCGCAGGGCCAGCTGAACTGCTGGACAAGGCGCAGGTGGATCGGATCGGTCTATGGGGACACAGCACGGGGGGGAATGTCGTCTTGCGCGTCCTGACCGTTTCTTCAGATGTCAAGGCCGCCGTCCTGTATGCATCCCTCAGTGGTGACGAGTTGAAAAACGCTGAATTGCTAGCCGAGCCTCCTTCAAACCCAATCTTCCGGGCAGAATTGAGCGTGCCGCGT
>JBAVVF010000101.1:0-4580 GCA_049697155.1 Anaerolineales bacterium | reverse complement strand
CGACCATTAGTACGATAAGGATGTTTTTTAGGAGTTCCACCAAATAATCACTAATACGCTGCGAGAATGTATTTTCGTGGGCGGGCCGCCTGGTCCCGATATTGAACATCATTCGCAGGCCAGGATTGATCATCAGGATATTGAATAACCCCAGGACCAATCCCAGGGAAAGGACGAAATCTATAATCGACCGTTGATTCCCCAAAGATGTTCCCCAGCCAATAAAGAAGTAAACCGCGCCGGCTGCCCACCAGCGGATCACCAGGGAGATATTTCGATCGGTTAGATATTTACGGAAGCGGCTCTGTTTGGTCGTCATGAGATTTCTGTCCGCTTGAGTTGGTCCCACCCAAGCAGGGGAATCACAAACGAAGCAGCCAGGCAAATAAAAATGGAGATCGCCACCAACAACCAGCTGGTATTCGCATCGGCCATTGTTAACGCTTTCTGGGCGGCCACATCCGCCTGCAGGATTCTCAAATAGATATAGCCCGAGCCCGCCGTGATCCAACAGGATACGATGAAGAAGATCATACCCTGCATCTTCTTCAACAAAAAGACGTTGAACGATGTCACCAAGCCAAAAATAATGAAAAGGAAAAGATAGATGCCAATCTCGGCTGCAAATACTTTGGCGCTGACCAGAATATGGATTTGGGACACAGCCAATTGACCCAAACCATTAATCAGCACGATGCCGGTTGCAAATTTGAATGCCAAGTCTTTCATTGTCTCACCCCTTCCAGCTGAATGCGCCTCTCAGATTCGGGATCGAAGAAATGGACATGATTCATATCCATGTAGACATCTATGGAATCACCCAGGGGTTGTGTAATATTTTGCTTTATATTGGCGGTAAGTTCAGTCCCCACCAGCTGCAGGTATGCCAATGTATGGCCTCCAAGAAATTCACGGGCAGAAACCGCAGCCGTTATCTTTTGCGAAGACTTGTCCGGCTCCATACTGAAATGTTCGGGCCTGATTCCCATGGTAATGTCCCCTTTCAGGTGTTTTCCGATACGATCCAGTATTTCCTGCGGGATTTTCACGTTCATTCCAGGAGCAACAAATTTCCCATCAGCAATACACCCTTGAACAAGGTTCATAGGCGGATTGCCAATAAAGCCGGCCACGAAAAGGTTTTCCGGCCAGCGATAAATGCTCCGCGGGTCACCGATCTGTTGGACGCGCCCACTGTTCATGACAACAATGCGGTCCGCCATGGTCATTGCTTCTGTTTGATCGTGGGTAACATAGACAAACGTGTTTCCCAGCTTCTGATGTAACTTAATCAATTCCCGGCGGGCCTGCACGCGCAATTTGGCATCCAGGTTGCTGAGCGGCTCGTCCATCAGCACGATTTTGGCATGGTTCACGATGGACCGCCCGAGAGCCACACGTTGGCGCTGCCCCCCGGACAGGTTCCTGGGGAAGCGGTTGAGCTGGCTTTTCAACTCCACAATTTCAGCGGCTTCCATCACTTTTTCGTGAGCTACATCCGAGTCTTCGTGCCGAATTGTCGGGCCAAATCCCAGGTTCTGATAGACCGACATATGCCCGTAAAGCGCGTAGGTTTGAAACACCATAGAAATGTCGCGATCGGCCGGAGCTTTGTCATTGATGCGCTCATCCGCCAGATACAGATCCCCGGTTGTAATGCTTTCAAGCCCGGCGATCATTCGCAAAACCGTTGTTTTGCCACACCCTGACGGTCCAACCAGCACAACGAATTCGCCGTGCTCGATCTCAATATTGAAATCAGAGACAGCCTGTACCCCTCCAGGATATGTTTTGGTGACGTGACTTAATCTCAATTCTGGCATGGGGTATCCTTACTGCTGTAACATGACTGGATCAATATTGTTCTCGATGATGTATTTCTGCCGTTCCCGAGAGCGTTGAATGCAGATCAGTGAGCCGGCAAACGCCAACATAGCCGTTGCGATCAAAAGTACTTTCAATAGCAGTCGTAACGGATCATCGATCTCCGCTGGAACCCACATCAGACGCATAACCTGAAAGACCGCCAGAGCGGAGCCCACATAGCCCCATTGAATCGCATACATTTTCTGGCGCACAGCAGTCAGAAAGGCGAGCAGCGACAGAAAAACATTCAACATCACAAAAACACCCAATCGATAACTAACATCCATATGATTGACGCAAAATATCGTGAAGGCTGTATTCCCAAGGATATACAGAAGCAGTAGCTGCTGGCTGATGGAATTTTCCTGATAAAGTCGTTTTTCGTGTGTTTTCATGTGAGTTTCCTGATGATTGGGTTTCCATCTTTAAGTCTCTGAATAAAGGCTGCAATTGCAATCACGGTAAAAACAAGTAATAACCCAATTAAAACATAGTGCAGCAACAGCCCCACATCAAACACAAACGTTGACGGAACGTAATCCTCCATGGATGTGAAATCCAGCGCGAGATAGCCGCGCTTGTATTTGGGGATGACATCGATCAATGAGAAGGAGTTCACGGAAACAAATACTGTCATGGAAAGAACCAGGGCCAGCCCAAACAACCCGGGTCGGTTCTTGTGCAGCTCGAATACCAGCAATACCAATGCAAAAAGCAGGAATTGGATTGCGAGATTGAATGCCTCTTTATTGAAGACCTGCAATTTCTTGTAATATTCGAACATCTCGGATGTGCCATCATAAAACAATTCATAGTAATGAGTCATAAACCCCAGGTAGAGCACAAACAAAGCCGCGGAGACGACCTCAATGGCATAGACGATGTTGGATTGCGCCTTCATTAAGTATTTTTTCAAAATTCACCTCTGCAGAGGGCAAACTCTTCCATCGTGAGCAGAAGCATTTCAGGCAATTCTGCCCACGATGGAAAAGGAGATGGGGAACGCTTTGTTCCCCATCTCCAGGGGAATCGAGGTTACTCGATCATGCGGTCATAGGCATTGCGATAGACTTCAATGTATTCTTCGATACCAGCATCCACATAGAGGGCCTTCAAAGCATCGACGCTATCCACGGCGGTGTCGGCCCCGGTGATGAACAGATAGATCTGGTCCACCTGTGCGTCTCCAACTGTCAGTTGTCCCAGCTTGGCACTCTCCTGCTCGGTCAGAGAGAAGATCGGGGGGACCAGGCGGAACAGGGGATCTTCAGACCCGTAGGAGGTTGTCGCAACATTTTGACCAATGTAGAGATCCCAGGCATCCCAGCCGCGATTCTTGGTGTACTGGAATTCAAACCCGATCTCCTTCTGATAGCCGATCGGGATCTGAGAGCCCATGAAGTCGCGCAGGAAAGCGGAAACATCACCCTGCTTCAGCTCAGTCGCTGTATCCAGCAGCCACTGATTGAATTTGGGGTAATCGATCCCGTCCATGCCTGTAAAGATCTCGCCTTCCATCAGGGTGTAGGGAGGTCCGTAGTTCTGGACGACATTGCCTTCCGGGGTGAAGAAATAGTCAAACAGGTAGAGGGCCGCATTGATCTCCTCCGGGGTGGCGGCGGCCGAAATTACCCAGCCATCCGGCTTGATCACACGGGTGTTCTCGACGAAGTGGATGAACTCATCGGAGCCGACCGTGGTCAGGGGAGGCAGCATACCGACCACATCCGGGTTGGCGGCTGTGGTGGAGGCGGTCCAGTCAAAGGTCATGAAGCCAAACTGCTGGTGACCCTCCTCCGCATCCTTTGTGTAGAGCAAATTCCGGAAGTCATCTTTGTTGCTCAGGTCTGAAAATTCAGAGAAGATGAGACCTTCGGAGTACATATCTGCCAGGGAACCGACACCCGCCAGGAACGCATCTTCGGCATGGGAGTACTGCAATTGGCCATCTGCATCCAGATAGAAGATCGACCCATAGGAATCGGAGCCATACACACGCTGACCGCCAAAATAGGTGATCAGCCGCAGCACATCGCCGCGATCGACCGCCCGGCGGGAGAAGAAGGGAGAGATCTGCGCGTCAGCCACAACGTTTCCGGTGGTTAGCTTTGAAAGCGTATTCGGTGAAAGTTCAACGACACGCCAGAGCGCCACAAGTTCGTCGATGTCATACTTTGCTGTGGTATTCAGATACAGGTCCGAGGGCTTTTCCAGTTCGGGATACGTCGCGGCGATGTAGTCCAGGAGCACCTGGCGGGCCACGTCGCGGGTCAAGGTTCCGCCGGCAGCTTCATTTTGCAGATCGACAACATTGGTGGGGTGCGTATCCCAGTAGCCTTCGTAGGCAGGCGTGAGGGTATGGGTTTCAGCTTCCAGGGCTTCATCGGAATCCAACAAAGCGAGCACCCAGGACTCCCGACCACACACCATACGGGCATAGTTATCCAGCTCCGCGGCATACGGGACGTGATAGATACCGCCGTCATAAGCAGTAATTGCTTTGGCAATGTTGGGATTGGCCTCCAGATAGGCGGCAAAGTTCGGCATTTGGTCGAGGTGATCGTTCAAGCGGACAAAATAGCCCTGCGCGCCGTAGCTCATGAGATCATCGCCGATTCCGCTGCCGCCGAAGATCACTGCCCCATCGAACTGGGTTGCCGCAGCCACGTCGATCATCTCGCCGGAGGTCTGATCCTGGATGGCGACATCCACGA
>JBAVVF010000100.1:0-2803 GCA_049697155.1 Anaerolineales bacterium | reverse complement strand
CAGGCCATTCTGGACCAGATCGGCCAGGAGATCGTCCAAGCCTCCCCCGCCGGCAGCTCGCCCTACGAGTTCGACTTCCACCTGCTGGACGACGCTCAGACGATCAACGCCTTCGCCCTGCCGGGCGGACAGATCTTCATCACCCGGGCCCTCTACGACAAGCTTCAGACCGAGGGCGAGCTGGCCGGCGTTCTGGGTCACGAGATTGGGCATGTGGTGGCCCGTCATTCCGCCGAACACATCGCCAAGGCCAAACTCACCGAAGGGCTGACCGGTGCAGCCGTCATCGCGGCCTACGACCCGGATAACCCTTCCAGCGTCAGCCGGGCCCAGATCGCGGTCCTGGTGGGTCAATTGATCAATCTGAAGTTCGGACGTGAGGACGAGCTGGAATCGGACTACCTGGGAGTCTGCTTCCTCAACGACGCGGGCTACGATCCCAATGACCTGATCGGCGTCATGCAGGTCCTGGCAACCTCGCGCCAGGGAAATCAGCCTCCCGAATTCTTCAGCACTCACCCCAACCCGGAGAGCCGCGTCCAGCGCATCCAGGAATCTATCCAGAATATCAATAATTGCCCCTAAATAAAGATGACTCTCCCGTTTTGGGCGGGATTCCAACATGTACAAAGATTCTTTGCCACGGATTTACACGGATTTCACGAATTTTTTAAACCAATCCGTGTGAATCAGTGAAATCCGTGGCTGAGGGTTTTCCCGTTAAGAACGGTAGAGTCCTAAAGATTTAGGAATAACCAGATTTCCAGGATCCGCTCCCTCACCAACGATGGGTCGTTATTCGTTAATCATGAGAGAAGCACATGCGGGGAGATTGCTTTTGAAAAGTATCGCACAAGCTACTATAATAGCAACCGCTTTTCAATCATGAACCGGAATCCAGGTTTTCAGAGTGCCCTGCACGATTTTCAGTCCGCCCACCTGCGTGCCAAGCTGCAGGGCGTGCTGGCGCGCCTGACGGGCAAATCGAACGAGCTGCTCTCCTACGAAGATGTGGCCAGCAAACTCAAATTGCAGGGACGTTTCGATAAGGGCACCCAGAGCATCCCGGTCGAGGCGATCGTCGGCAGCGTGGGACGCTACACGGATTTTACGCGGACCTTCCTGCCGCGCCGGGCCGAAGACGAGAAGCGCTGGGCCAGCGTCAAGGCTGTGGCTTTGGATGGGGCCGGGACCGGGTTGGAGCCGGTGGAAGTCTATAAAGTCAGTGAAGTCTATTTCGTCATGGACGGCAACCACCGTGTTTCCATTGCACGACAGGAGGGCTGGGAATTCATCCAGGCCCATGTCATCGAGGTCCAGACCGACATTCCGCTCACCCCCGATATCCAGCCCGACGAGCTGATCATCAAAGCTGAATATGCCGATTTCCTCGGACAGACGGGCCTGAACAAAACCCAGGAGTATGTGGATCTGCGGATCACCATCCCGGGCGGATATCAAAAACTGCTGGACGACATCTGTGTCTTCGGCTGCCCGGGCGAGGCGAACGGCCCGCTCCAGGACTCCGCCGCAAGCTGGTATAACGAAATCTACCTGCCCTTCGCGGAAGCGATCCGTGAGCGCGACATGATGCGCTGGTTCCCCGATCGGACGATCACCGACCTGTACATCTGGATGTCCGAGCACCGGGAGGAATTGGAAAAAGAGCTGGGCTGGAACATCCGTCCCGAAGCCGCGGCCGAGGCTGTTGTCCAACAGAAGAACCGGCGCGCGACCAGTGCAGAGACAAAGGTCGGGAGCTGGCGCAAAGCGCGTCTGATCAATCGTTATTCCGAACATCTCTTCCGGGATATCCTCGTCCCGGTCGGCCGGACGCCCGAAAGCTGGGACGCGCTTGCCCAGGCCATTTCCATTGCCCAGCGGGAGGATGCAAACATCCTGGGTATGCACACGACCGGAACGGAGTCCGAATTAAGTGAGTCGGAAGCGGCGGCATTGCAGGACCGGTTCAATCAAATGTGTGAAAAGGAAAATGTCCGGGGCAGGTTGGCCATCGAGGTGGGCGAGCCGACTCAAAAGATCCTGGAACGCTCCGCCCTGACGGACCTGATCGTGCTGAAGATTGCTCACCCCCCATCGACCGGGATCCGGGTGATCGCATCCAACATCCGGACACTGATCATGCGGGCCTCCCGCCCGGTGCTGGCCATTCCCGGCCGGGTTTCCAGCCTGCAGCACGTCCTGCTGGCCTTTGACGGCAGCCCGAAGTCCCAGGAGGCGCTGTTCGTGGCCACGTACATCACCGAGCAGTGGAAGACGAAGCTATCCATACTGACTGCGCCGGACGACAAGGTCGCGAAGGGTTCCGCCCGGGACTTCGCCCGGAACTATCTCGAGTTCAACGAGATCGAAGCAGATTTCATCATCAAAAAATATTCGGCCAGGACTCTCAAATCAACGGCCGATGAACTCAACGCCGACCTGATCGTCATGGGCAGCTATGGGGCGCGCATCCTGAAGCACATCACAGTGGGAAGCTCGATCAATTTTTTGCTGCGCGAGTCGCAGATCCCCATCCTCATTTGTCGCTAGCGGCTGCGGCCGTCTGCGCAAGATCGCTCCGATCGGGGAAGAGCCGCCGGATCGCCTCTGCGATGGCAAGTCCCACAAGAATAACAATTCCAAGTACCAGGAACATCCCGCGCCCACCGACACTTTCAAGCAGCAATCCACTGATAAACCCGCTGAAGGCTGCACCGACTCCAAACGATGCCGCCCCAAAGAGTCCCTGCGCGCTCGATTTCAAACCGGCGGGCGCGTTTTCATCTGCATAGGAAACGCC
>JBAVVF010000099.1:0-1676 GCA_049697155.1 Anaerolineales bacterium | reverse complement strand
CAGCATCTCCTGCGTAGTCATTAGTACTAGCGGCTGGACCTCGCTCAACGCGCCGGGGATATCTGCTCCTGCGGCGGCGGCATGACCACCACCCTTGAAGTGCTTGGCCACCTTCGACACATCGATGCCAGGCTCCAGCGCCCGCCAGGAGACTTTCACATGATGGTCACTTTGTTCGACGAAAATCATGCCTACTTTATTACCTTCGATGGCCGAGATCATGTTAATCAGGTCGGCGTCATCGTTGCCGCCATAACCAGCTTTCTTGCGATCCTCCACCGTGAGGCTGGACCACACAATTCCCTTCTTCTGCTCCAGGCGAGAAAGCCCGGCCCCCCAGTAGCGGGCCGCCGGGAATGATTTACTGACCAGGGATTTCATGTAGAGCCCGGCCAGATCCACGCCTGTCTCCATCAGCATGGCGCACAGCCGCAGGGCAGAAGGATTGGTATTCGGCGTGCGGAACCCCAGCGTGTCTGTGACAATGCCCGTCAGCAGGGCGGCCGCAATCGGCTTCGTGATCTTGTAGCCCCATTCGGGCAGGTGGTTGGTCAGGATCGCAGCGGTGGCGACTTCCTCGGCTTCGATCAGGTTGAGCTTTCCGAATCTCTCGTTTGTCTTATGGTGATCGATATTGATATCCGGTTGACCGAAGTTCTCGAAGACCTTCCCCACCCGCTTGAAATCGGCACAGTCGACCGTAATGAACGTATCATGTTCCCCGCCGGGTTCGCGCAGGATCAGTTCGCTGCCTTCCAGGTGCCTGAACGAGCCGGAGACACCATCCACCAGCACCATCTGCACCGACTTGCCTGCGTCGCGCAGCGCCAATCCCAGCCCCAGCAGGGAACCAATTGCGTCTCCATCCGGCCGGACGTGCGATGCGATCACGACATTCTTTGACTTACCCAGCCGCTCTTTAATTACCCCGGTTATTTCTGCATTCATGCTATGCGAGTTCCTATTCAGTATTAAACTGTTTCCAGCAAGACACAAAGTTTATTTGTTTTTTCGTAATTCCGCAAGGATGCGTTCGATGCGATCTGCATTCTCGGGGGTCACGTCCCAGTGGAAGCGCAGGCGCGGAAAGGCCCGCAGCTTGACGCGCGCCGACAGGGTCCGCCGCAGGAAACCGGACGCCGATTCAAGTCCCGCCAGGATGTCGGCGGAGCGGGAAACCCCCTCCACCGCCGAGACAAAGATGTCCGCGTACGTGAGTTCCTTGTCAACCTTGACGTCGGTCACAAAAATTTGCTGCAGACGCGGATCACTGATCTCGCGGATTAACATCTCCGAGAGTTCCTGGCGGACCTGGTCCGCAATACGCTGAAGTCGAATTCCTGAAGGCATTTTATGATTTACGATTGACGATTTACGACTTCTCAACGACATAACAGACCAGCTGGTCGCCGGCCTGGATGTCATTAAAGCTTTTGAAACCAACACCGCACTCATAACCCTGCTTGACTTCCCGGACATCGTCCTTTTCATGGCGCAGCGAGCCCATGTCACCTTCGTAAACAATATCGGTACCGCGATAGAGACGCACCTTGGCGTTCCGGCGCAATTCACCGTCGGTGACCCGGCAGCCGGCCACTTTACCGAACTTGGAGGCAGTGAATACAGCCAGGACCTGCGCACGCCCAATGACTTTTTCTTTCGTCACAGGCTCCAGC
>JBAVVF010000098.1:0-7299 GCA_049697155.1 Anaerolineales bacterium | reverse complement strand
GTATAAACACGTCGTCCCGGCCGGCTGACGCGCTCGATCCCGGTAATGACCGGGCGGCGCTCACGGCGCTCGCCGACGTACTTGATTTTTATGCGCAATACCTTTTGGGGCGACTGTTCGTCGTCCGCCACATCAAAACCTTCGAGATAGCCTTCATCCTTCATGATCTTGGCAATCTCGATCTTGAGTTTCGAGCTCGGCATTGCAACCAGTGTATGACCAGCCGTCACGCCATTGCGGATGCGGGTCAGCATATCAGCAATCGGATCCATAATAGTCATGCTATCACCTCTGCCCGCTTACCATGAAGACTTCACGACACCAGGGATCTTGCCCTGCAATGCCATTTCACGAAAACAAATTCGGCATAAGCCAAAACGACGGATATAACCGCGTGGGCGTCCGCAGCGGGTGCAGCGGTTGCGCACCTGGTTGGCATACTGCCGGCGGGCTTCACGATATTGCATAGCTTTTTTTGCCATATTTACGCTTCCTTCTTGCTGAACGGCATACCAAGCAGCTGCAGCATTACGCGCGCCTGGTCATCGTCTTTGGCAGTGGTCACGATCGTGACCTCCATGCCGCGCAGTTTATCGATTTTGTCATACTCGATCTCCGGAAAGATCAGTTGATCACGCAGACCGAGCGTGTAGTTTCCACGGCCATCAAATGCATTGGCCGAGACGCCGCGAAAATCGCGCACGCGCGGCAGGGCAGTGCTCAGCAAACGATCCAGGAAGGCCCACATGCGGTCGCCGCGCAGGGTGACCTTGGTCCCGATCAAGCGGCCTTCGCGCAGCTTGAAGTTCGCGATGCTCTTGCGGGCCTTCGTCTGCACCGGCTTCTGCCCGGTGATGGTCGTCAGGTCGGACACGGCAGCTTCCATCGCCTTGGGATTATCCATGGCCTCGCCCATGCCGATATTGACCACGACCTTGCTGATCCGCGGCACCTGCATGACGTTTTTGAGATCGAATGCCTTGCGCAGAGCAGGGACAACTTCTTTGTTATATTTTTCTTGCATTCTGTTCATCACTAATACTCCGCGGCTAATCGATCAGGGCCTGACAGTTTTTGCAGACGCGGCGGGCCCCATCCTCATCGCGCTGAACGGCCACACGTGTCGGCTCACCGCACTTCGGACAGACCAGCATCACGTTTGAGATGTCGATCGGCCCCTCGAACTGGATCCGGCCCGGGTTAATGTTGCGGCCGGCCTGGGTCTGGACCTGCTTCTGGTGCTTGGTGCGGATGTTCACACCCTGGACAACGACTCGGCGGTTTTCCAGCAGGACATTGATTACTTCACCGCGCTTGCCTTTGTCTTCCAGGCGGCCACTGATCACTTCTACGGTATCGCCTTTACGAATCTTGACTCTCATACCTAATTACTCCTCGACCTACAGCACTTCCGGAGCCAGTGAAACGATCTTCATAAAGCCTTTTTCACGAAGCTCTCTGGCAACAGGGCCAAAAATGCGGGTGCCTCTCGGGTTGACGCCATCAGCATCCAGAATTACCGCGGCGTTGTCATCAAAGCGGATGTAGGAGCCATCTTCGCGGCGCCATTCCTTCGAACAACGCACGATCACGGCCCGCACTTTTTCGCTTTTCTTCATGCCGCCCTGCGGTGTGGCAGACTTCACGGAAGCGACGACCACGTCGCCAATGCTTCCATACTTGCGGGTGGAGCCGCCGAGCACATGGATCACAAGCAATTCGCGTGCCCCGGAGTTGTCGGCAACCTTCAGACGGGACTCATGCTGAATCATCGCTGGCCTCCGTTGTTACTTCCGTGGTTTCTTCCTTCGCAACCAGATCAGGAGCTACATCCACATTCAGATCAGCGACACCCGTGTCGGCGGTGCGGATCTCGTGTTTGACCACGCTTTCCACAACCCAGCGCTTGTCGCGCGAGAGCGGGCGTGACTCGACGATCTGGACCCGGTCGCCGATCTGGCAGCCGATCTCATCGTGAGCCTTCACGCGCTTGCTCGAGTGAACGACCTTGCGATAGAGAGGGTGACGAAACTTGCGCGTGATCTCCACCACCACCGTTTTGGTCATTTTGTTGCTGGTGACAACACCAGTGATGCGACGACGATTGTTCATGCTTCACCTTTCGTCTCAGCCTTGGCCTGCTCCTGCAGAATGGTCTGCATGCGGGCGATCTCACGGCGCAAAACGCGCAAACGGCTGGTATCTGTTAACTGGCCTGTCACCTGCTGGAAGCGGAGCTTCATCAGCTCCTCGCGGGCATCGGACAGCTTTGTCTCGATTTCACCTGCTTTCAGGTCACGAAGTTGACTTGGTTTTACGGGCTTCATGCCTGCTCTCCTGCGTCATGCCGGGCAACGATCTTGGTTTTGATCGAGAACTTATACTGGGCATTCTTGAGCGCCTGGACTGCAGTGTCTGAATCCAGACCGCCCACCTCGAACATGATGCGGCCCGGCTTGACGACTGCCACATAATATTCAACATTTCCCTTCCCGGAACCCATGCGGGTCTCGGGTGGTTTGTGGGTATACGGCTTGGCCGGGAAGATCCGGATCCACACTTTTCCACGGCGCTTCATTTCGCGGACGATGGTGCGGCGGGCCGCTTCGATCTGCCGGGCAGTTACCCAGCCGGGCTCCAGGGCCTGCAGGCCAAACTCACCGAAGCTCACTTCCGCGCCGCGCAGGGCCTTACCCCGCATGCGACCGCGCATCTGCTTGCGCCACTTTACACGTTTTGGCATCAACATATCACTACCTCATCAAGAGACTACTCGGTACATCCACGCGGCTATTCGCTCACGTAGACGCCTTCGGTCGTCTCCACCTTTTCTTCAGTTTCGGGGACAGCATCGCCCTTGTACACCCAGACTTTGACACCCAGCTGACCATACGTGGTGCTGGCTTCGGTTTTGGCATAATCGATGTTCGCGCGCAGGGTCTGCAGAGGCACACGTCCATCACGCAGCGACACCGTGCGGGACATTTCCGCGCCGCCCAAACGGCCGCCAACCGTGATCTTGATGCCCTGGGCGCCCTGACGCATGGCCTGTTGAATGGCACGCTTCATGGCCCGCCGGTAGGCAATGCGGCGTTCGAGCTGATCGGCCACGTTGCGGGCCACCAGCATGGCATCGGTATCCGGCGAACTAATTTCCTTGATATCCAGGTCCACTTTCTTGCCGACCAGGGTTTCGAGGGCGTGGCGGATCTTCTTGACGCCTTCGCCCTTGCGGCCGATCAGGATCCCGGGTTTGGCGGTATGAATGGCAACCCGGATCTTCCCGGGGAAGCGCTCGACCTCGACGCGGGAGACGCCCGCCTTGCTGTTCTTGATCGTATCGGGCAGATCCCTGCGGAGTTTGCGTACATCAGCATTCTTGGCCGAGCCGCCTTTGGAATCAACTCCCAGCAGCAGACTGCGGATGGCAAAATCCTGATGCAGCTGGTCACGATATTGTGTACCTTCAGCAAACCAGCGTCCCTGCCAGCCCTGGTTAATCCCAAGGCGCATACCAATCGGATGGACTTTTCGACCCATAATTTCTCCTTACCTTCTACGCCCCGCGCTCGCGCAAGACGACAGTAACATGGGAATTGCGGCGAAGTATCGGCTTGAAGCGACCGCGTGCGCCAAACCGGCGCCACTTGCGGGTCGGAGCCTCGTCAGCAAAGATCTTGGCAACAAACAGATCGTCGCGGCTGACGCCAAAATTCTCCTCGGCATTTGCTACAGCGGAAGCCAGCAGCTTGCGGACAGGTAACGCAGCAGCTTTTTGGACGAAGCGCAGCATTTCCAGCGCCTCGTTGGCATTTCTGCCTCTGACCAGATCGACCACCAGGCGAACCTTCTGGGCCGACATTGGGAGAAAACGTAAATGTGCCTGAATATCATGCATGGTTTACTCTCCTCCACCTAAGCCGGCGGCGTGGCTTTGGTAGTCGGCGCGGCCTTCTCAGCTGCCATGTGGCCGCGGAAGGTGCGCGTCGGGGCGAACTCGCCCAATCGATGGCCGACCATGTTCTCGGTAATGTAGATCGGAACATGCCGGCGGCCGTCATGCACAGCGATCGTGTGTCCCACCATCTGGGGGAAGATCACGCTGGGACGACTCCAGGTGCGAATCACTTTCTTCTCGCCCTTCTGGTTCATCGCTTCAATTCTCTTCAAAAGCTTGGGCTCGATGTACGGGCCCTTTTTCAATGATCTTGACATATCGTACCTCTATCCATTAGCGGTTCGTCTTGCTGCGGCGACGCACAACATACTGGTCGGTTTTCTTGTTGCGGCGGGTCTTGTAACCCAGGGTGGGCTTACCCCAGGGACTCTTCGGTCCCGGTAAACCGATCGGCTGACGGCCCTCACCACCACCATGAGGATGGTCGCGCGGCGACATGGCCGAGCCTCGGACAGTTGGCCGAATGCCTTTGTGGCGATTGCGGCCGGCCTTACCAAGCTTGACGTTTCCGTGATCGAGATTGCCAACCTGGCCGATCGTGGCATAGCACATTTGGCGGATCAGGCGCACTTCACCGGAGGGCATGCGCACCTGCGCAAAGTCGCCTTCCTTGGCGAGCAGCTGCGCCGCGCCACCTGCGGAACGGACCATCTGCCCGCCGCGCCCCTCTTTGATCTCGATGTTGTGGATCAGGGTGCCGATGGGGATATTGGAAATCGGGAGCGCGTTACCGGAACGGATCTCGGCGGTCGCGCCTGCCATGACGGTGTCGCCAACCTTGAGGTCGAGCGGTGCGACGATGTAGCGCTTCTCGCCATCGGCATAGTTCAGGAGTGCCAGGCGGGCTGTGCGGTTCGGGTCGTACTCGATCGCGGCCACTTTGGCGGGGATATTGCGCTTGTCACGCTTGAAATCCACAATGCGGATGAAGCGGCGATGTCCGCCGCCGCGATGGCGGACGGTCACGCGTCCATAGGAATTGCGTCCGCCGCTCTTGCGCAGAGGCACGAGCAGGGAGCGCTCCGGCTTGGACTTGGTGATCTCTTCGAAACTGTGTCCGGTCATCCCGCGGGTGCCCGGAGTTACGGGTTTATATTTTTTGACGGCCATTACGACACCCCTTCAAAGATTTGAAGTGTCTGTCCCTCGGCCAAGGTGACGAGAGCCTTCTTGTAACCGGCCTTGCGTACGAGCAGGCGGCGGCTGCGCAGGCGGCGACCACGTTTGGCAGGGACATTGATGATATTCACGCGCACAACACTTACGTCGTAGATCGTTTCAATAGCATCCTTGACCTGCGTACGCGTGGCGGAATCCGCAACGATAAATGAATATTGATTTAGTTTGCCAGATTGATAGCTGGATTTCTCAGTTACCAATGGGCGGCGAAGGACTTCATACGTCGTAGTCATTTCTTCTCCTATCCTAAAGTCGCCACCAGGGCATCCAGAGCCTTCACCGGCAAAATCAGCTTGTCATAACCGAACAGGTCACGGATGTTCAAGTAGCCTGCCAGCAAAACCTTGGTATCGGTCAGGTTATTGGCAGTCCGTGTGACCAGTTCATAGGCCTGATCCTTTTCAGCCAAAAGGAGCAGGGCTGTCGACCCTCCGACAAGGTTCTTGAGGACCTCGACCATGACACGGGTCTTGGCTTCGGAAAGCGCGAACTCGTCCACGACAATCACGCCGGCTTCAGCCGCCTTGGCTGACAAAGCTGAACGCAGAGCTGCCTGCCGCATTTTCTTCGGCATGCGCTGTTCATAGCTGCGTGGATGCGGGGTATGGATGCGTCCACCGCCCACCCACTGCGCCGCACGCCGGGAACCCTGGCGGGCACGCCCGGTCCCTTTCTGCTTCCACGGCTTTGCACCGCCGCCGGCAACTTCGCCGCGCACCTTGGTGTCATGCGTACCAAGACGCGCATTGGCCATCTGGCGGACGTAAGCCTGGTGCATCAAATCCACATTAATGGGTGCTTCGAAGATCGCAGAGGGGAGTTCAACCTCGCGAAGCTTCTTGCCTTCCAGATCTAGAACATCTACTTTCATAGTTGATTTCTCCACGCCGGATACGGCGTTACTGCTTGCGAGCCTCTTTGATGACGACCAGGCCGCCTTTGCCGCCGGGTACTGCGCCATGGACACCGAGGAGATTGCGCTCTGCATCCACCAGTACGACCTTCAAAGCCTGAACGGTGACACGGTCACTGCCCATGTGTCCGGCGCCGCGCGAGCCCTTGAAGACGCGCCCCGGAGTGGTGCCAGAGCCGCGGGAACCAGGCGCGCGCTGGCGATCAGACTGACCGTGCGTCGCCTTGCCGCCTTTGAAGTGGTAGCGCTTGACTGCGCCGGCAAAGCCCTTGCCTTTGCTTGTGCCGACCACGTCCACGTGCTCACCAACAGCAAACATATCGACGGTCAGTTTATCACCCACGTTGACAGTTTCTTTTGAACGAAATTCGCGCAAAAACTTCATTGGGGGTAAGCCATTGGCCTTCAAATGTCCCAGTTCACCGGCTGCCAATTTCTTGGGGTGAATCTCACTGTAGCCAAGCTGAACCGCCAGATACCCGTCACGCTCCTGCGTGCGTACCTGGGTAACGTAACATGGCCCAGCTTCGATGATCGTCACAGGATGCGCGACGCCTTGCTCATCGAAGATCTGGGTCATGCCGATCTTCTTTCCAATAAGCCCTTTTAACATACTCTGTTTTCTCCTTACAAAGAATTTAGCGAGACTGTCAGTCGGGGCTTCGACTGCATCATCTCCAGGCAGCGCAGTAAACAGCCTGTCGGGACGCTCAGGGTTTTGTGCTCCCGGGCAGTACTGTTCTTGCGCTGTCGAAATTAGAGAGTAGAGATAACGACCTAGTCTCTACTCTCCAGTAACGACAATTAGATTTTTATTTCAATGTCAACACCCGCCGGCAGATTGAGCCGCATCAACATATCGATTGTCTTCGAGTCTGGATCCAGAACATCGATCAAACGATTGTGCGTGCGAATCTCGTAATGCTCATGCGAGTCTTTGTCTATGAATGTCGAGCGCCGAATTGTAAACCGTTCGAGCTTTGTTGGCAAGGGTACAGGACCAACTACATGAGCGCCGCTGCGTTCAGCCGTTTCGACAATGCGTTTGGCAGACTGATCCAGGACACGATGATCGTACGCTTTAAGCCGGATGCGGATATTTTGCTTCGTCATGAATTCACCTATTCAATAATTTTCGTAACGACGCCCGCGCCGACGGTCAGGCCGCCTTCACGGATGGCGAACTTCGAGCCCTGCTCCAGGGCCACCGGCACGATCAGCTCCACGGTCAGGTTGACGTCATCCCCCG
>JBAVVF010000097.1:0-14541 GCA_049697155.1 Anaerolineales bacterium | reverse complement strand
GCCCGGTCGTAGGTCAGGGCCGTCTGCTGGTTGTAAAAGTGCGACAGGTCCGTGCTGCCGACCAATACAAAGTTTTTGTCGCGCAACACATGCGCCAGGGCTTTCCCCAATCCCCGCGAGACGCGCGGCTCGCGGGCGCGGTCCATCACCGGCAGCAGCTTCCATTGCGAAGAAAGTGCACGCTGCAGGAATGGCAATTCGATTTCCAGGGAATGTTCGGGGTCACGTTCGACAGCCGCCAGGCCAAATCCCACTTCCGACTTCAACACCACGTCAAGTTCACGCAGGGCATCCTTATCCACCGGGACTCTGCCGAGCGGCGTGGAATAGGCCTCGTGAGCCGTCGTGATCAGCGGCTCGGAGTACGGATAGTGCATCGGCGCAATGACGGCCACCAGGTCCGGGGTTCGGCCGCGCAGCGCCGCGAATGCATACCCCGCCACCGCGCCCGAATAGGTGTGGCCTGCATGGGGAGCAATGACCGCGATCACATCCCCTTCCAGATCAGGCAGCTGGGCCTCGTCCAAATACTGATCCACAAGACGCGCCAGTATTTTGGGATCCCCCTCATACCATTTGCCGGCAATCGGTGATGGGCGTACGTCGAGAGCCATGTTTTTTATTTTAGCACGTTCAGCCAATCAGGATGAGACCGGTCCAGGCTCCGGCGATGAACATGATCACCAGCGCCGAAATGGCAAAGAAGAGGCGCAGGCGGGTCGTCGATTGCGCGAGACCCAGCAGGAAGAAGGCAATCGCAATGACCGTCAGGACGGCAATATAGGCATCACCCTTCTTGTTCCATTGGTGATACTCATCCGTGGCGGTATTCTGTTTGACCACCAGGTCATTGGGAAGCTTCATCTGGTCGAGCAGATAGCCCTCCAAATCAGGAATGTCAGCCTCGGTCGCGGGCGCGTAACGCGGGTCCGAGTAAAAGAGGGATAGCGCTGTGCCTTGTTCGGAACGCGCCTGGGCAACCTGCGACTGGCTGTGCAAGCGCGCCGCGCTCTCGTTCTCCTCGGCCTGCTCCAGTTCGAGGGCGGTGAACTCCATGACCAGCGACTGCTGCGTATCCTTGACCGTGTTGGTGAACACCTCGGAATCGTATGCATTCTGATGCCCGATGCGCACCAGCTCATTGGCAGCCAGCAGGGCCAGGTATTGTGAGTCACGGCTGGCTTTGTCGGCGCGAATATTCGCATCCACCTGCAGGCCGGAGAGCGCCGCGGCAAAGATCGTGTTGATCAGCGTCAGGACAAGGATGGCGAGTCGGAAGCGGTCCGGATTTGGAGTTGGTTCGTTCACAGCACACCTCCCCGGCCAAGGATGGAAACAGCTTCCACGATCAGGAAAAAGAGCAATCCGAAAAGATAGACCCCGGTCCCAAGGATCATGTTGACGACCCGCGCCCGCCCCGAGAGCATCTCCGCCAGACCCAGCCAGAGCAGACTGATCGCCAGCAGGACGGTGCCCATGGTCAGCCAGCGCTGTTCGGCGGAATACCGGTCGGCTAGTTCGAACGAAGCGGCCGGGTCGAGGGCCAGCATATCGGGCGCTTCGGCTTCCAGGTCCGCGAATCGTTTTTCGATATCGAACGTGCCGTCCGGTTTCTGATATTTTTTCTGCGTCCCGAGCGGCTCGGAAAGCAGCTGCAGGCTCGGCAAAAGATACTGACGCAGATTCTTCGCTGCGGCTCTCAGGGATTCGTCGTCGCTCGACTCCATGGCCTCGGTCGCCGCGCTTTCAATCGCAAAGGTGGCTGCGTGGCCTGCCTCTTCATAGACTTTACGCCAGTTTTCATTTTGCGCGGCGCCCTTCTTGAGCGCGTCGATCAGGCCCTGGCGGTTCGCGTCTGCGGCGCTCGAGCCGACCACGTTCGTCCTCCAGGCGGCCAGCGCGGTCGTCAGCGAGACGAGCGCGATCAGCACCGCGATCACGACGTCCATCCGGGCGGGGTCCAGGAATTTTCTCTCTGTCATGAGTTACCTCCATAATGCGAAACGATAAATTTACGGCACGTTGTCATTCAACGGGCGGTTGAAATCACGGGACAGGGCAATCTGTGTGGCCCGGAAGGCCAGCTGCGGGAGGTTCTCACGCGCAAACCATTCCACGGCGTCGACATCATCGTCAGGTTTCAATTCGCCACCGAGGACAGAGGCCTTATAGATGATGATGAAATCCGCGCCGCGCGGATGTTCCCTGCCCGAGATGATGTCCAGGACCCGGGTCACGCGGACGCTCAGGCCGGTCTCCTCCAGACATTCGCGCGCGGCCGCCTCGGCCGGGTCCTCGCCCCCGTTGATGAAGCCGGCCGGCAGGGTCCACAGGCCGCGGAAGGGTTCGTTCACGCGCCGCACCAGCAGGACGCGCCCATCCCGTTCGACCAGCACCGCGGCAGCCACCTTCGGGTCGATGAAATGGATCCACCCGCACTGCGGGCAGACCGGCCGCACTTTCCCGAAGCGCTCCTCGTGATCGACCCGCGTCCCGCAACGGGGACAATAGTTGACTTCGGTATTTGCCATCCGGCCAATTATGACACTTAAATAAAAAAGGTGACAGTCACTTTAGAAGTGACTGTCACCTGACTCTTCACATTCTTATTTTCTTCGCCAGCGAGTGGCCGCCGCCTGGCGCATCATGACCATGACGAACGCGCTGAGCAGGGCAATCCCTACCAGCAGGATCTGCCAGACCGGCGGAACGGGCTGTGAGGCCGGCGACTGTCCCGCCGATTGACGCACGAATCCGTCCTGCGCCGTCACCACACTTTTCAACGAGGGAGCTTCCCCGGTCCGGGCGCTATCGAAAGCAGCATCAGGCGTTGTCGTCGGCAGGGGAACCATTTCGGCAGCCGGCGCCGGAGCTTCAGTAGCGGGGGCCGCCTCCTCCGCCGACAGGATCTCCGGGGCGCCGCCTCCACCCATCCCGTAGGCGGGCGGCTGGGAGGCGATCTGCGGAGCCAGGAAGTTCACCCCCACCGTGAAGAAGAGCAGGAAAGTTGCGAGGGCAGTTACAAATTTGAAAGCCGGATAAGTCCGCGGCAGCGGAGGATTCTTTCCCACCATTTTGGGCGTCAGCCTGAAGTTTCGCGGGGCCTTGCGCTGCGGAAGCCGCCGGAGCAGACCGCGCGCGGCGCGCAGATCGTCCAAAACGCCGCGCAGGTCCGGGTCTGTGGACAGACGCGATTCCAGACGCGCCGAATCAGACGACTTGAGTTGTCCGTCCAAATACGAAGAAAGAAGTTCGAGGTCCCGTTGATTCATGGCACGTTTGTTCCTTCTTCCAGACGAAAGGAGACAGGTAAAAGTTCCGCAAAGCCCTGTAAACACTCACGTAATCTTAAGCGTGCCCGGGCCAAACGGCTCTTGATCGTGCCGAGCGGAACGTGCACGGCAATGGCAACTTCGCTGTAATCCATCCCCTGGACATCGGCCATCACGACGACCGTTTTGAATTCAAGCGGGAGGTTGTTGAGACAGTGCTGGAGGGCATGTTCGAGCTCGTCGGCTTCGGCTTTCTGCTCGGGGGTCATACCTGGATCGGCCAGCCAGCGCGGGGAGTCCATTTCGTCCCCATCTTCCGTATCGGGCTCGAGCGGCGTCGTCGGACGGCGCTTCTGGCGGCGCAGCTCGTCGTAGCAGGCATTGGTCACGGTGCGCATCAGCCAGGCCTTGAACGACCCGCCGCGGAAGGAGCCGATGCTCTTGAACGCCGAGAGGAAGGCTTCCTGGGTCGCGTCGGCAGCCAGGTCGTCATCGCCAAGAATACGCAGCGCGGAATTGAACACGCTATCCTGGTAATGGAGGATCAGCGTGTTGAAGGCATCGAGATCGCCCGCCTGCGCATCGTGAATAAGAGCTTGTTCGTCCATTGGGGCTATTTTATCACTGCGGCAACTTTTTAACCACGAAGGAACACTAAGCTTTCTTTTTGCGATTCAAAAAAAGATAGAGACCACGCCATATCACCATCCCCAGGGCGAAGGTCCCGGCAAGGATGGCCGCGAAAATGGGAACGATCGGCATGTTGAGGAGAAAGCCGCGCAGGACAACCGCCAGCGGCCCGGCAAACAGCCCTGCCCAGGCAGGACGCCACAATTGCTTCGGGTTGGCGACGATCTCCTGCTGAAAGACTCCCAGCGCAGGGGCCAGCAGGAACCATGCCAGGATCAGTGGAAAGAACAGCGCTGCCATACGCGGCAGGAAAGCTGCAGCCACCTCGCCATGCGTCGCAAAACCGATGACGGTCACGATTGCAATGGCAAGAACATCGCCCAGGATCAGAATATATTTTTTCATAAGGAACCCCTCCAGCCGGGTAACCCTGCCCCTGCTTATTTGGTCTCGGAAAAGTCCTCATTCCTGAGCGCGGGGAACAGGATCACCTCACGCAGGGAATGTTTGTTGAGCAGCAGCATGGCCAGCCGGTCCACGCCCATGCCGAAGCCGCCGTTGGGAGGCATGCCATAGCGCATGGCCCGCAGATAATCTTCATCCATGGGATGCTGTTCGTCATCGCCGGCCGCGTAATCGCGTCCCATTTCGAGGAAGCGCTGCTCCTGATCGAGCGGATCGTTCAACTCGGTGAAGGCATTGCATAGTTCAAAACCGGCCGCATAGCCCTCGAAACGCTCCACGGTCAATGGATCACCCGGCCTGGACTTGGCCAGCGGCGAAATATCGCGCGGATAGTTGTACAGGAACGTCGGCTGGATCAGGGTCGGCTCGAGAAACTCGCTGAGCAGGAAGTCGATCAGCTTGCCGCGCGTCAGGCCCACATCGGGTGTTTTGTTCGGATGCCTCTCCCTGATGGCTTTGAAGAGCTCGTCCGCCGTTTTGCAGGCGTCGATGTCGATGCCCGATGTTTCCAGAATACCCTGGCGCATTTCCAGCCGTCTCCAGGGAGGCGTCAGGTCGATGTCGTTATGTTTATACGTGATCTTCTGCGTCCCCAGCACCTGCTGGGCCGTGTAGGAAACCATTTGTTCGGTCAGTTCCATGACCTGCAAATAGTCTGCATAAGCCCAGTAAAATTCGAGCTGGGTGAATTCCGGGTTGTGCTTGAACGAGACACCTTCATTACGGAAGTCCCGCCCGATCTCGTAAACCTTCTCCAGGTTCCCGACCAGCAGTCTCTTCAAATACAGTTCGAAGGAGATGCGCAAATACATCTGCTGTTCGAGTTCGTTGTGAAACGTCACAAACGGGCGGGCCGCGGCCCCACCGTAGATCGGCTGCAGGATGGGAGTCTCGACCTCCAGAAAGCCGCGCTCGTCGAGGAAGGTCCGCAGCGCTTTGACGATCGCGGCCCGCTTGCGGAAAGTCTCACGTACGTCGGGGTTGACGGCCAGGTCCGCGTAGCGCTGGCGGGCCCGCAGCTCGGGATCCTCCAGCGCAGCGTGGCGCACGACCGTCCCGTCTTCCAGCGTCTCATCCTTCGCGGCGGGCAGCGGGCTGACGGATTTGGCCAGCAGCGCGAAGTCGTGGACGTGCAGCGTTACTTCGCCGGTCTTGGTCCGGAACATCACACCTTCGGCCTGGATGAAATCACCGATATCGAACATCCGGTTGAAGAATTCCAGGCGTTCCTTGCCGACTTCATTCAGGCGCAGGAATAACTGGATCCTGCCTGCCCCGTCTTCGATGTGCACGAAGGAGATCTTGCCCATCGGGCGGGTGGCGCGAATCCGCCCGCCAAGGGTTACCCTGACCTCCCGGCCTTCCTTTTCTGCCGATTCAAATTCTGCGATGGCCTCTGTGCTGAGATGAGTCCGCCGCGCCCGCGTCGGATACGCTTCGACCCCCTCGGCGCGCAGTTCCTCCAGTTTTTGCAGACGGATCTTTTCGAGTGAGTTGTATTCGGTCATGAGTCCTCTTGCCGCCCGCCCCGGCCCCCTTTGAAGAAAGGGAGAAGCTGCCGGAAGCAGTTGGGTCAAAATAAAACCCCGCGCACTGTCACAGGCGCGGGGCAAAAGATGCGGTCCTGTGGCTAACTGATTTTCAGGATTTTAACATTATATGTGCCGCCCGGCGTCTCGACTTTGACCGTGTCGCCCACCTTATGGTTCAGGATTGCCTTCCCAATGGGTGACTCGTTCGAGATCTTGCCCTCCCGCGGGTTGGCCTCCGCCGCGCCCACGATGGTATACACCTCGGCCTCGAAGTTACCTTCCTTGATGCTCACCTTGGAGCCTACCTGGACGGAATCACTTTTTTTTCTGCCATTTTCATCGATAATCTTCGCGGTAGCGAGCAGCATCTCCAGTTCCTGAATGCGCCCTTCCACGAAAGCCTGCTCATTCTTCGCGGCTTCATATTCTGCATTTTCGATCAGTTCACCACCCTCCATGGCCTCATGCAGACGATTGGCCACTTCCTGGCGCTTGGCAGTGCGCAGGTAGTCCAGCTCATCCTGAAGCTTCTGATACCCGTCTTTAGTCAAAAAATTGTTCGGCATGCTTGTCTTTCCTACTATAAGAATTTTGCATCTCTAACTAGAGATGCAAATGATAAGGGATATACTGCGATAAAGAAACCCGGTGTCCGCTCCCGAAGAGGTGCATAATATATCACGGTTTTTGTGCCAATACAAGAGACCCGCAGCCTGACTAACCAACCTGAAAAATCTGCAATCCGGCGCTTTCCGCCCAATAGGATCGGATCGATTCCTGGACCTTTTCCGGGGTATTGAACGACTCTCCCAGACCTGGAAATTGCGATTTGTACGCCAGAACCGCCTCTTTCCAGGGTTCCAGCGCCGTCTCCGGGATGGGATGGACCGACACCTGCATCCCGGCGGACTTCGGCGCCAGCTCCCCGGAGTGGGCAAAAATATAGGGAATGTCGATGTCATAGAGGAGAGGTCGCCCAAGCCGCTCGGCCCCCTGGCGGACGAGGACATGGTCAACGTGGGAGCCGACCGCAAGCTGGCAGACCAGGATATCGTCCTGCCGGAGGTGGGCGGAGACGGCTTCCGCGATTTCAGCGGGAAGCCCTTCATCCTCCGGGCGGGGAGGGATGAAAACCGCCTCGTACAGCCAGTCGCCGTTTTCAGCACGACGGTAGATGCAGTCGAGGAAATCGAAGTGCCGCGTTTTTGCACCCAGGATCGCCGCGGCCTGCCGATCCTCCGCGCGGCGCAGGCGGGCGGTCTCCTCGCCGGATGAAAAACCCCAATGCGCGTGCAGCAACTCGGCAAAGGGAGACACCTCCCTGGGCGGATATCCGCACATCAGCGTCCAGATTTCGACCGGAATGCCCGCCCGGGCCTGCTCGTGGATCAGCCCGCCGGCGGAAAGCACGGCATCGTCCAGGTGCGGGGAAAGGTAAATCCAGCGCATGCGCTGATTTAACCACAGCTCTCCGGGGCCGGGCGGGATTTTAAGACGCCAATGCAATTGATTTAAGTTTACAAGTCTAGTAAACTATAGTTTGAGGTAGAAATGCAGGAACGACGGAAACTCCCCCGCAAGGATTTGATGTCCTACTCGCAGGTGTTCGATCTATATCGCGGCAGCCTGATCGGATACCTGGGAGACCTGACCTTGATTGGGGCCATGGTGATTGGAGATGAAGCGCTGAAGGTGGGTGAAAAGCTGACCATCTCGATTCAATTGCCGGAGCTCCCCAAAGTCCATGCCACGCGCCTGGCTTTGCCCGCCCGGGTGGTCCGCTGCAACCAGGATCTGAGCCCGGAATACTTCAACATTGGAGTGGAGTTCGAGATCGTTACCGACGATCAAAAGAATATCATCGAAGCGGTCATCGAAAATTACGAGTTTCGAAGACAGCATCCCAACTATCCACCTCGTCCAACATCGCTTTAGCAGCACCGGCGCGCAGCATTCCTAACCTTCAGAGCCACAAGCCTGCTGAAGGTTTTTTTATACGTAGTTTTTTATTCGTTTATGCAAGCTGCATCGAGAGAGAGCCTTCGTATGAGCACATCTGTTACGCATTTCTTTATGAGTTACAGCCGGGAAGATGCCAGGCTGCAGCGCAAAATTATTTCAACCTTGCGGGGACGCGGACTCACCGTCTGGGTGGACACCGAGAACTTGATACCGGGCTCGCCGGCCTGGGAGCGGGAAATCGAACGATCCATTCGGGCTGCCGCGGGCATCATCGTCCTTCTATCACCAGATTCGAATGACTCCGAGTGGGTGCGGCGTGAGATCAGTTTTGCCGAACAAAACTCCAAACGCATATTTCCAGTTTTGATTGAGGGCGATGAGGATGATTCCATTCCATTGCGCCTGTCCAGCCACCAGCGCGTGGATCTGAGGGGCCGCTTCGATGAGGGCCTGGACGAGCTGTCCAACGCGCTGAAGGATCATCTGGATAAAACCGTCATTCACAGGCGGATCGTCCCGGAGACAAAAAGACCGCTCACGATCATTCCTCAGGACCCCAGGAAACTGGCCCTGCCCGCGGCGCTGATCATCTTTGGATTGACCTGCCTGGGAGTGCTTGGGTTGGCCGTGCGCGTGGCCTTCGACATTTTGCCGCCCCCAACTCCGACTCAAACGACCGCCTCTCTCCACGTCGATCCGCTAACACCTGTGATTACTGAAACTGCAGTGGATGTTGTGATCCCTGCCAATGAACCTGCCGGCAGGATCGTATACACATGTCAGGTGCAGGGCGATGAAGTCTGTATTATCAATGCGGACGGTTCGGGCTGGCGGCAGCTCACAAACCGGCCTTCCGCAAGTTATTATGCCTCCCTTTCTCCGGATGGAAAATCTGTGCTCTTTATTGGCAAGGAAACAGGGCATACCGAAATTTACGAATTGGACCTCAGCACCGGGCACCTCAAACAGCTCACATCCCTCGAAAAGGATCTGGGCTCACCCGAAATCTCACCGGATAACAAGTTCATTACGTTTACCGCCCGGAGCGGCAAAAGCGCGGCGGAAGTCTGGATCATGAACCGGGATGGTGGTGACCCGCACAAATTCTACGCATCATCAAATCAGGAAGCGCACGACCCGACCTGGTCACCGGATGGCACGCAGATCCTGTTTGCGATGGGACGCGGCGAGAACAACAAGCTTTACATCATGGGCCTGGATGGGCATGACCCGCAGCTGGTCAACGATTCCATCGACACCCGCGGCCGCAGCGATTGGTCGAGCGGCGGTTTGATCACCTTCGACATGGGCGGGCCCTTCCAGCACGATGTCTATCTGATGAAGACGGACGGCAGCAGCTTAAACAAGTTTTCCGATGGAAATAATGCACAGGGCGCGAGCTTCTCACCGGATGGTCAATGGATTGCGTTCACGGCCTATACGGATGTTGTCAATAAAAACCAGGCCAGCTGTGAGATCTACATTATGCAAGTGGATGGAACAGAACTGCGCCGTCTCACAAACAATGCCTATTGCGACTACCAGCCCAGATGGGGCCCATGAACGCTGACAGGAACAACGCGGCGCAAGGTGGACCTATGTTGCCCCTCTGAGTTCCATGGTCTGGGTGGAGATCATGCTGGGCATCTATGCCCTCGTGACCGGTCTCGTCCTGGAGCCCTACATTGGCTGGGGCATCCTCCCTTGGATGGTGATCTACATGCTTGGTTTCTTCTATATTGCGGGATTGAACCTGATCCAGCACAGTATCGAAGCAAGTTGATGCAAGATGGACACTGTACAATAAACATCCGATGCCTCATGACATCGGATGTTTAGGTTTTTGCCTGCCAACCCACGTCAATCGAGGTAAGTCAATAAGATGATCGGATCGGCGTGAAATACCTGGCTACTTGCTTTTCTTCCTGATCTTTTTACTCGCCGGTTTCCGGGTTGGTATTTCCTTTTTCGCGGTCGATCGTTTCGTCACTTTGATCACAGGTTTTGGCTTCGGGCTGACTTTTTTCCGGGCGGAAGCAGGTTTCTTCGCTTTCAAGGGTACTGTCTCTACCGCCTTCTTGCCTTTTGCCTGTTTCTTCGTCTTGGCTTCCTTTTTACTTTTTGCTTCCTTCTTAACAGCCGGTTTCCTCGTTGCACGCTTCTTCACCACCGGGGGAACGACGGCGACCTCTTCATCCTTTTCCCCACTTTCCTCTTTTTTCACACCAAACATTTCCTCCCACTTCGCCTGCATGGACTCCACGCCCGCACCGTTCAGGGCGACATAAATGTCGTGCCACTTCTCATCATCCACAAACTGCCAGTCCATGAACACGTGGTGCTGGTAGGCATGTAAATCAAGGTACATTCCCTTTTGCCAGAGTTCCTCGCACGGGCGAATGTACTCCAGGTGCGTAACATAATCCCTGAAGATGACGAAGCCTTCGAACGGCAGGCCAAGCCCTTCGGCCAGGGATTTCTGCCGCAGGTCGCCGGTGCTTTTGTCGAGATAAGCGGCGGAGTTTTTGATCCAGCCGCGCGTATCGGCAAAGCGATTGTGATAGATGACGAGCCCGCGCTCATCCTGGAAAACGTTCGAGTAGGCAAAGACGTTTTCGTCCACGCCGCCCTCGGAGCGATATAGGTCGTAAAGGTAGAACTGCTCCACGTCCGCAAACAGGTAGCGACGGTGCAGGACCGGGAAGATCTTCCAGGCATGCCCACCGACGAGACCCTCGTCGGGCGTCTCATCCATTTTCGGCTTGCGGAACTCCATCCCGTACTTTTCACGGAAACCTTCGACCTGTCCGTGGCCGAACATCGGCAGGCCCGGCAGGGTGGCCAGCACGGTCGCAACGCCGAAATACTTATCGCCGTTGCCAAACTGCTCGATGGCGGTCTTTTCATCCGGGTTGTTCATGAAGTTGACGTAGCGCTTGAGGATCTGCGGATCGAACTCGAGCGTATTTTTGATCGCCATGCGATACTTTTCATTATCTTCATCCCGCAGCATGTGCATGAAGGCTGAGTTATAGACGCGGTGCATGCCCAGCGTGCGGACGAAGTATCCCTCCAGCAGCCAGAAGGCTTCGGCCAGGAGCAGCGTGTCGGGTACCTCGGCCGCGACCCGGTCGACGACTTCGCGCCAGAACTCCTGCGGCATGGCCGCGTCGAACTCGGCCCGGGTCATGCCATGCTCGGAACGGGACGGGATCGCGCCGCCCGCGCCCGGTTCGGGGAACCATAAACGCTGGATATGTTTCTTGGCAAGCGTCATGGCGGCATCGAAACGGATCACCGGGAAGTTGCGGGCCACGTGCAGGATGGTCTGAATGACCGCCTCGCGCACTTCGGACTTCAGGTAGTCGAGCTGGGCCGTGTCGTTCCACGGGAAGGAGGTGCCGTCATTCCCGTGATAAATATAGCGAATATTGCCGGTGTAATGATCGCGGCGCTGGAACACCACCGCCGCATCGGTCCGATTGTAGTAGTGATCTTCGAGATAAATCCCAACTCGAATATCATCTGAAAGGTTTTCGGAGCGGAACGAATAGGAGGGATAGGGAGAATAAGGCAGGGACAGGAACCAATCCGGATGTTCGATGACCCACCTCGAGTCGATGCCCATGTGGTTCGGGACCATGTCGGCGGAGAGGCGGATGCCGCGCTGCCAGGCCCGCGAGCGCAGGTTCTCCAGGGCGCTCCAGCCGCCCAGGTCTTCCGCAATATCGTAGGAATAGAGGGAATAGGCCGAGGCGACCGCCTCCGCGTCGCCCATGCGTTGTTTGATCTTCTGGCTGGCGCGCGAGCGCTCCCACAGCCCGATCAGCCACAGACCGGTGAAGCCGCGCTCCCGCAGGATGTCCAGCTCCTCGTCGGGGATCTGATCGAGAGTTTTGATCCAGCGCCCATACTTTCTGGAAAGCTGCTCCAGCCAGACGTAGGAATTCCTGGCAAGCAGGACGAGACGCGGCATCCAGTCCTTGTCAGGACTGTAGCGCTCGTATTCCTGATATTCGCCGCCGCCAAAGGTCTGCATGGGGACGTCGGGCCTGAAATCACCCGGGCCGTGCTGGCGGATGGCTTCTTCGCGCAAAAAGTCCATGCCGCGCACCACCCGGGCGACAAACTGCTCGTCCAGCAGATGTCCCCATTTATCGAGGATGTATTGCAGCTGCCCCTCCAGCGAATAGGGCGAGGCTTCCGCCGGGGCGCGCAGGATTTCAAACAGCGATTCGGAGACGCTCTGCATCTCCGGGTTATCTTTGGCTAATTGGGTGAAAAAAGAATCAAGAGCGGTGATCAGATTTTTGTAGGCCGTCGGCTCCAGCGGCTCATCATCCACCAGCTCCACCAGGGGGCTGACAGCCGGGTTGGCGTTGTGCAAATAAACAAATAATAATTCCTCAACAGTCATCACGCGCCCATTTTTGCCAGGGGAGGCTAAAAGTTTTTCGAGGTATTCCTCGGGTTTGATCTCGCCTCGATAGACTTTGTCCGGCGGAAATTCCGAAACGAATTTCGTCTGCGTGGATTCGACCGATTCGGGACCGACAGTCTCATCCACGAAGGAGACGGCGCTATTCATCACGGCCGGCGGGGCATAGTGCCTGACCAGGATGCGCAGGGCCTCGTCGATGAGCTGCATCGCGTAGATGTCAGAGGCCGGTACGGGCTGGATCCGGTGCGCCGACATCTGGGAGGCAAATTTGCGGGCCGAGGAATAATCCGCAAAATTCACCCGTCCGTCCGGTCGAAAGAAATCCGGACTAAACTGATAGGTATCGCGGGAGGTTTTGGTGATGAGCATACGGCAATGATAACTCATTCCCGCTTGTTTCACTAACTATCAGGCTCCTGATCATGGCTTGCAGACCATCCCCAACTGGCTTTACATATTTATGCAGGACTTCGCAAATGATTTCGAGTATACTTTGTGGCGATGTCAGCTCCAACGTTTTATTTGATATTGCACCTGATCCTGGCAGCGCTGTACGTACCTGTGCTGATCACGCTGATCCAGCGGCACGCGGGGCAGGAAACCGCCGCGATGCTGTTAAGCGGATATGTATTGGTCAGCCTGTTTTTGACTGTAGGTGAAGGTTTGTGGCGAGGGGGACAGCTTTATATTGCTTCACGACAGGTCGCAATCGACTTTCAGACGTATGGGGCGATGACGCTGGCATTCCTGTTCACCGTCACAATGGTCTCCTTTGTACGACGCGACCTGCGCCCCTGGCTGGGTCTCGGCGCATTCTGGCTCGTGGGGCTGATCCTCCTTCTGGCGAATATCTTCGGCTTCGGGAAAGTCGTCTGGACGAACGGCAATTTTGCCCTGACCCTCGAGCGGCTGGCACCTTACTGGGCAATGCTTGGCTGGCTGGTCTTTATGCTGGGGGCAGTCATCATCGTACGCTCGACGTACGCGCACTCACGGCAGCCCCTGCTGCGCAACCGCCTGAACTACTGGACGCCTGTCTTTCTCCTGATTGCCATCAATGACATTCTGATCATGGGCGGGATCCCAATCCCGGCGAATCCGATACGGCTGGGCGCGGTAGTGCTGGGGACATTTATCGTCGTGACCCATGACCCGCCCGACCTGGTGGAAGTATCCCGCCGGGTGGTCACGTACATTATCACCACCCTCGTCATTGTGGGATTTTACGTGGCGGGTTTCAATGCCTTCCAACTCGTGTTCAAGGCGCTGCCCAATTTCAGCCCGCTGCTGGTCGGCGCGGGGATTGCCCTGCTGCTCTCCTTCATCTTTACGCCGCTGCTTTCGCTGGTGCGGCGCTGGGTCAATCGCTGGCTGAACATTCAGGAATTTCATCCGAGCCGCACGCTGCATGCCTACAGCGAACAGATCAGCAACATCCTCGACATGCAAAGACTGGCGAACGTTGCCGTGGGACTCATCATCGAGGCCATGGATATCTCGCGCGGCTTTTTGTTCCTGGTCGACTCCGAGGTCACCAGCGATGCACAAAAAGCCTACCGGCTGCGTGCCGTCCGCAATCAGGGAGAACGCCAGATCAAGATCATCCAGCTGCCGAGCGACCATCCCATCGTCAAGCAGCTGACTCAGGATGGCCGCCCGCTTCTCCAATATGACCTGGACCTGCTCCCGGCCTTCCGATCGGTTTCCGCCGCCGAACGCGACTGGTTCAACCACCTCGAAGCCGAAGTCTATCTGCCGATCTTCTCGAAACGCGAATGGATCGGTCTGCTGGCCCTGGGTGCCAAGATCAGCGGCAACCGCTATTCGGCGGAAGACCTGGTGACCCTGGCGGCCCTCGCCAACCAGACGGCGGTCGCGCTCGAAAACGCCCGTCTCGTCGAAAACCTGGTCCAGCTCAACACCGAACTGCGGCAGGCCTACCGCGCCCTCGACAAGGCCAATCGCGACCTCGAGCGCCTCGACCAGACCAAGTCGGATTTCATCAGCATCGCCTCGCACGAGCTGCGCACGCCGCTGACGACAATGATTGGCTACACGGAAATGCTGATGGAAAACGAGTCCCTTCCGGCCGGGGCGCATGAAATGCTCAATGGCATTGCCAAGGGCACGAACCGCCTGCACGAGATCATGGACTCGATGTTCGACATTGCCCAGATCGACACCCGCACATTGCAGCTGCACCTCGTCCCGGTCGATACTGCCAGGCTGGTCCAGGAAG
>JBAVVF010000096.1:0-7134 GCA_049697155.1 Anaerolineales bacterium | reverse complement strand
CAGGAGTCCGACTATCACCAGCACTCCTGCGGAAACCCCGTAGAGGATATCCATGATTTGAATTCGACGGGCTTCGGCCAGCGACAAATCCTTGCGGAAAGTGATGTGTTCGTAGATGATTGCACCGGTCAATGTGAACGCCGCCAGATGGTGTAAAAAAGCCATGATCGCGCTAGTCATTTCTGCCTCCTGTTGTAGCGAGACGCTTTGCGTATCTCGCGCTACACGAATTGTCCTGATTCTACTCAAAAACCTTACAGTTCCCTGAATCATATGATTTATATGCCGGTTGTCAATTGCACAGAAAGGCAAAATTGGGTAAGATAGTGAATGCCATGATACCGATTCTGGCATTTATCCTTCGTGACATCTTGTTGTCCAGGAGTCCGTCCGCCTGACAGGAACCCGTATACCTGTCAGGCTTTTTTTATTCTTTTCTCAAAGGAGAGAAAAAAATGCAAACACCCTGGGAGTATCGTTACGCCCACCGTATGCAGAAAATGGGGAGTTCGGTGATCCGCGAACTGCTGAAGTTCACCGAACAGCCGGATATCATCTCGTTCGCCGGTGGATTGCCGGCGCCGGAAGTTTTTCCGGTCAAACAGTTCCGCGAAGCCTGCAATTACGTGCTCGACAATTTCGGCCCGCAGGCTCTCCAGTACAGTACAACGGAAGGCTATCGCCCCCTGCGCGAGATGATCGCCCGGCATACTGCCCGCTACAGCGTGCAGGTTACCCTTGATAACATCCTGATCACATCGGGCTCCCAACAGGCTTTGGATTTCATTGGACGGCTGTTCCTCAACCGCGGCGACTACATCGTGGTCGAATCGCCGACCTATCTCGGTGCGCTGCAGGCCTGGAACGCCTACGGCGCGCAGTACATCCCCGTCCGCGCGGACGAAGACGGCATGATCGTGGACGAATTGGAAGCGGCGCTGCGCATCGGACCCAAGTTCATTTACGTCCTCCCGAACTTTCAAAACCCGGGCGGCTCCACTCTCTCCCTCGAACGACGGCACAAGCTGATCGAACTGGCGGATAAATACGGCGTTCCGATCGTCGAAGATGATCCCTACGGCCAGCTGCGCTATGACGGTGAACATATCCCCTCGTTAGTGTACCTGGACAGCGAATATCGCGGCCCGAACGGCGGTCACTATAGCGGCAACGTCATCTATCTGAGCACGTTCTCCAAGCTGCTCGCGCCGGGGCTGAGACTGGCCTGGGTCATCGCGCCGCCCGAGGTAATCCGCAAACTGGTCATGACGAAACAGGCCGCCGACCTGCACACCGCCTCCTTCAATCAATACGTTGCCTACGAGGTGGGCAAGGGCGGATTCCTGGATGAGCACGTCAAGCTGATTCGTTCCACCTACAAGGAACGCCGCGACGTGATGTTCGAAATGATGGAGGAGATGTTCCCGCAGGGAGTCACCTGGAGCAAACCGAAGGGCGGCATGTTCCTGTGGGGCACCCTGCCGGAAGGGATGGATGCGGCCGAGGTGCTGAAGCGCGCCATCGAAAAGAAGGTCGCGTTTGTGCCCGGCGCAGCGTTTCATCCGTGCGGCGGGGGCGCGAACACCATGCGCATCAACTTCTCTTATTCATCGCCGGATACGATCCGCGAAGGCATCACCCGGCTGGGTGCAACGCTGAAAGAAACGATCAAAGAAACGGTTTAAAACGAAGCATGACCCACCCTGAAATTAATGTTTCGAGGTGGGTCATGTTTTTTAAAGCCCTAGGACGCTGATTCACGCAGAAAACGCAGACTTTTCCTTTGAATCAGCGTAGACACTTGCACCTGGCGCACACCTGCCCCGGTGGGTCGGTGCCGGGGAGTGCAGGTGTCTGCGTCCAGATTAAGTTCGGGGTAATCATGTTATTTATTCTTCCACATACGGAACATATTCGGCACGCGCGATGCCCTGTTTGATCGCGGTCTCGGCCACGGCCCGCGCCACCTCGTGATGGACCTTCTTGTCCAGCGGGTTGGGCATCAGCTCCCCGGCCGGCGTCATCCGCACCAGGACGTCCACCGCGGCCAGCAGCATCTCGTGGGTGATGCGCGGAGCGCGTGAGTCCACGGCGCCGCGGAAGATGCCGGGAAGCCCATCACATTGTTGACGGACTTGCCGTCCGCGGCAAATATGGCCCCATGCTCCAGGGCCAGGTCCGGGTCGATCTCGGGCTTCGGGTTCGAGAGCGCCAGGATGACCTGCCCCTTGCGCACCATCTCAGGCTTGATCAGCCCCGGCACGCCGGTTGTCGCGACCACGATCTGGCACTCCGACATGATTTCATTCAGGCTGGAGCGTTTCCCGCCATCTGCCTCGAACCGTACTAAGGCATCCTCGTTCAAATCTGCCCCCAGGACCGGCTTGCCGGTCAGGCTCATCAGCATTTTGGCGATGGCGTTCCCGGCCGCGCCCAGGCCGATCTGCCCGATGGCGACCTTGCTAATATCCACGCCGGCCCGCCCGGCGATGACCTTCAAGGCCGCGGTGCTGACGACCGCCGTCCCATGCTGGTCATCGTGCATCACCGGGATATCGAGCATGGCCTGCAGGCGCTGTTCCACCTCGAAACAGCGCGGCGCCGAAATATCCTCCAATTGGATGGCCGAAAAGGTCAGCGCGATGCTTGAGACCGCCTGGATGATCTGCTAGACATCCTTCGTGTTCAGCAGGATCGGCATGCCGGACAGACCGACCAGCGTTTCCATCAGCATAGCCTTGCCTTCCATCACCGGCATGCTGGCCAGCGGACCGATATCACCGAGCCCCAGGACGGCCGTGCCGTCGGTGACGATTGCGACCATGTGACTGACACTGGTGTATAAACGCGCCAGCTCGGGATCGTCCGCAATCTTCAGACAGACCTCGGCCACGCCAGGGGTATAGACCCTGCGCAGGGTGGCGATCGAATCGATCGGGAAGCGCGAGCGGATCGCGATCTTGCCCTTCTGGTGCAGCTGCAGGACTTCATCGCGCACCTCCAGGATGCGCGTGCCTGGGTTGGCGCGAATGATCTCGATGACGTGATCCATATGCTCGGCATCATCCGCAGAGACGGTGATAGCGCGCACCACCCAGTGCGCCGTTTCGGTCAGCATCACGATACGGCCAACGCTGGCGCCCATGCTCGAGACTGCCGCGAGCAGGCGGGCCAGCGTTCCGGTTTCCTGTACATTGCGGACGCGGACCGTCCGCATGAATTTACGTTCCCATGCCATAGATTATTCCTTTCATCTTTATCATGACTGCCCCCTCATAACGGATATGACTATTATATAACTTTGAGGATGGAATTCAACTCGTCGAACGATTTGATTGCCGTGCAATCGGGCTCCGGAAAGACGCCGAGCGGGTCGTAGAGAACGGGTCTCATGCCGGCCCGCCGCGCGCCGATCACGTCTGCATAGTAGTTATCGCCCACGTAGATCGCTTCCTTTGCAGAGAGATCCACGCGCCGCAGTGCATGCTCGAAGACGCCGGGCTCGGGTTTGTAGATATTCACCTCTCCGGCCGCCAGCGAAAAGTCGAAGAACTCGCCGATGCCATGCTCCTGCAGCAGGTCCTGGAAGGGTTTGTCGCGGTTCGAGATGACCGCCAGCAGATACCCGGCCTGTTTTAACTGCGGCAGGACTCTGCGGACATCCTCAGGCACAACACTTTCGGGCTTGTAGAACTCGCCCATGTGCTTCGAGGCTTTCAGAGCAAACTCCACGGCCCACTCGGGAGAAGCTCCCAGAGCAATCAGCCGCCGGCGGCTGTACTCGATCCAGAAGTTTTCCGTATCGCCGGAGTGCGCCAGCAGGTCATCGCGCAGGTCCACGGAGCTAGCCCAGTAAAGATGTTCCCAACGCACGGCGCGCAGACGCATCTCCCGGTCCACCTGTAAACCCAGCGTGATGACGTAATCGGTGAACACGTCACCGCCCGAAGGCACATTGTGCCGCAGGGTGCCGTCGAGATCGAAGAATATGGCCTTTATATCGTTTGCTGAATCCATGATGGTATGTTATTGCGAATATAATCACCTTGTCAAGGCGTTCAGGAGAATTAGATGACAAAACTCTCGAATAAGGTTGCAATTATCACCGGCGCGACGTCCGGAATCGGAAAGGCGACCGCGTTTTTGTTTGCGGAGGAGGGCGCGCAGGTGGTTGTGACCGGCCGCCGCGCGGACCTGGGCCGGCGTGTGGAGGACGAGATCCAGGCCCGGGGCACGCGCGGCCTCTTCGTCGAGGCGGATCACACCCGGGCGGACGATTGCGCGCGCGTCGTCGAGCGGACCCTGGCCGAATTCGGGCGCGTCGACATCCTCTTCAACAACGCTGGCATCGTCACGAGCGGCACCGCGGAGACAACCTCGGAAGAGGTCTGGGACGCGACGCTGGCCATCAACGTGACCGCGGTCTGGCGCATGAGCCGGCTGGTCATCCCGCACATGAAGCGGCAGGGCGGGGGTGCGATCGTCAACAACGGGTCGGACTGGTCGGTGGTGGCGGGCAGGGACGCCTTCCCGTACGTGATGAGCAAGGGCGCGGTCGCCATGCTGACGAAAGCCATGGCTCTTGATTACGCGCAAGACAACATCCGCGTCAACGCGGTCTGCCCCGGCGATACCTTCGTCGAGCGCTGGACCGAAAAGGGATACTTCGAAGGTTCCGACCCTGTCACCATCCAGGAAGCGATGAAAGAATCCAGCGCCTACATCCCGCTCGGACGATTCGGCAAACCCGAGGAGATCGCCAAAGCCGTACTGTTCCTGGCTTCGAATGATTCTTCTTTTGTCACGGGTCACCTCCTGCTGGTGGATGGAGGCAATACGGCGCAGTGAGACAGTGAGGCAGTGGTCAGTAAACCGTATTCAGTAAACAGGGCTGTGACGCCAAAGCATGTTTTTCAATACATGACAAATGACACATGAAATGAAGAGCAGGGTGATATATTATTTCTAAAATACTATCTGTTCTTACTCGTTTGCCATCCAACCTGCGATTATTGTCAACACGATATTCACGGACGCCCGAGGCTATTCAAACAGCCTTATAAAATTTTCGTAAGGAAAGGAAATGTAATATGGCATCCCAGGACCAAGCAGTACAGGCAGTGTATCAATACGCCGCCGGACTCGTAAAAGCAGGCATGTCGGCCTCGCAGGTGGAGAGCAAGCTGGTGGAAAAGGGACTTGACCGGTCCGCCGCTTCCATCGTCGTAAAGAATTTGTTCCAGTTGCGCGCCAAGGCTGTCAACGAAGCCGGCAAAAAGAATATGTTGTACGGTGCATTGTGGTGTATTGGCGGCATCGTCGTCACCGTCTGGACGTATTCAGCCGCAAGTTCGGGAGGCGGAAGTTATGTTGTCGCCTGGGGCGCGATCATCTTCGGTGCCATTCAATTCCTGAAGGGACTTTTTCAGTTCCTGAAATAGTAGGCCGCGCAATTCCCGTCAAACAAGGCGTACAGTTGATCATGTGGCTGCCCGCTGGGCAGGCCGTATTCCCGGATATCCTGCACAACCGGGCAGAAACCCGCAAATCATGGACGAGAATTATCTTCTTTCCATCCCTTCTCAAGTATAATCCGCCGCATGACGATCAAAACTCAATTAAACGAATCCATGAAGGACGCCATGAAGAGCGGGGACGAAGTCCGCAAGCGCACGGTGCGCATGGCCCTGGCCGCGGTCAAGCAGGCGGAGGTGGATAAACGGATCGAGCTCGACGATACCGCTGTGATGAACCTCATCCAGAAGGAGGTCAAGAACCGCCGCGAGGCGCTCGAGGAGGCGAAGAAGGCGGACCGCCCCGACCTGATCGAGGCGAACGAGGCCGAGATCCGGGTACTCGAAGCCTTCCTGCCCAAAGCCATGCCGGCCGAGGAACTACGGGCCATCGTCCAGGCGGCCATCACCGAGACCGGTGCGGCCTCCCCCGCCGACATGGGCAAGGTCATGAAGACGGTCATGCCGAGGGTTGCCGGGCGCGCCCCGAACGATATGGTCAGTGCAGCCGTGCGGGAGCTCCTGCAGAAGTAGTTGATGACATTTCATTTTCCAGCCACGGAGCCACGGAGACACGAAGATTCTTTAAAGGAATCCTTGTGTAACTCCCTGCCTGCCTGGCACAATGTGTGGAAGTAAGATGGGGACATTACCCGCGCGCAACCAGCGCGTACCGGCACGTGTCCGTCTGTTTCAGATCGTCCTGCTCGTCCTTGTCAGCATCATCTCCTATGGGGCCCTGGTCCTGCCGCAGACATTGCAGCCGGCCGCCGTTCCGCTGGAGGCTGGGAATGTTTCGCCCAGTGACTTCCAGGCGCCGCGCTCGATCGAGTACATCAGCGAAGTGCGGACCGAGGAGGCACGTCTCGAAGCGGAGCGGGCGGTCGCGCAGGTCTACGCGCCACCCGAGCCGTCGACGGCGCGCGGCCAGATCGAGCGGCTGCGGGCCGCTTTGCAATACATCACCCTCGTCCGCGACGACGAAAATTCCACACCTGAGCAGAAGGCTGCCGACATTGCCTCGCTCGGCGGCGTGACGCTGAGTCCGGAGACGATCGCAAGCCTCCTGGCGCTGACGCCCGCGCGCTGGGACACCATCCAGCAGGAGACGCTGAGCGTGCTCGAGCAGGTGATGCGCCGCACGATCCGCGAGCAGGATCTGGATTCCGTCCGGCGTACGATCCCCTCGCTGGTCAGTCTGGCGCTGAACGAAGAGCAGGCCGTCCTCGTTTCGGAGCTGGCCTCGGCATTCGTGGTCCCCAATAGCGTCCTCAGCGAAGAATTGACGAAGACAGCCAAACAATCCGCCCGCGACGCGGTGCAGCCCGTCATCCAGGAATACAAAGCCGATGAGATCATTGTCCTGCGCGGACAGGTGATCAGCCCGGCGGAGTTCGAGGCCCTGCAGCAGTTCGGCTTGATTCAGGAAGCCAGCCCCTGGCAGGATTATGCCGGAACGGGTGCACTCGTCATCACCATGGCCGTGTTTGTCAATTTGTATTTTTCACGGCGGCGTTTGCCTTTCCTGTTCGAACCGCGCAGTCTCATTCTCGTCGCACTGATCTTTATCTTCTTCGTGATCGGTGCCCGCCTGACGATCCCGGATCGCACGGTTCTGCCG
>JBAVVF010000095.1:0-6848 GCA_049697155.1 Anaerolineales bacterium | reverse complement strand
GGTCAGACTATCCACATCTTCTTTTGAGCCGGTACTAAAAGCAAGATGTGCGTATCCGACGGCGGGATTCGAGCCATCATTCCTGGCAGGACCGAGATCGACCGAGGACATGATCTCCATGCGCGCGCCCGATTCGAACTGCAGAAAATAGGATCCGAAGCCTTTTTTGGGATTAACGTACTTGTTGCCCGCCCGGGCGCCGAAATATAGGACATAAAAATCCTTGAGCCCTTCAATATCTTTTGTCCAGACAGCAATATGCTCGATCTTCATCGTTATCGTCCTTTCCGGCTTTTCATACTTAGAAAGTTCCTTATTCATGGGTATAATAACATGGACCGGATTCCTTAGCACCAGACGCTGCAAAATACCAGGTGACAACGACACACCGTCCAATGTTATGAGTGATTTGGGAATTCAAGCAACCGACTTAGACGTTTATCGGGAAGAGACTTGATCACTCGTAAGGCCGCCGTGTTGGGCACTTGCACAGATAACTCACTCACTGGAACATCTATGAACTACCAGAAACAGATCAAACACCTATGGGGCATCCCATCCTACAGGGTCAGACTCCTGTTCTTTGTTGTATTGGGCACACTTGCCATCGCGACATCTCTGCTGATCCAGGATCCCTTCTGGCAGGGCCTGCTGGCGAATTTCGCGGTGACGTTTGCTGCAGTCGGCTTTATCGATTTTCTGTGGGACGTCCTGGGCGGCGCGCCCATGGAAGCCGCCATGCGGGAATCGTTCGGCGAAGTAAATCAGCGCATAGACTCGCTGAATCAAGCTTTGGGTGTCGCAGCCGATTTGTCGAACTCCCACATTGGCATTGAGCGCATCTGGGCAGAGAGAAGAGACTGGGAATCAGACAAACAGGACGGGCTGACGGTCTGGGAAAAACGAATTTGCCAGGCAAAAGAAGTTGATATCGTCTCCAACACATTTAAAAGTCACTGGACCTACAATGATAATTTCTGGGATGAATTTCTGGAATCGATCAAAAAAGGCACAAAATTTCGACTATTAATTTATGACCCCGATTCCGATATATTGAGAATCCGTTCGAAAAACGAGAATGACCCTGAGACGAAGAAAACGAGTGAAATGGCCCTGGAGATCGACGCCACTCTGAAGAAAATGACGGAGAAAATCAACAGGCTGGACAAGAGTGTCAGGAACAATTTTCAGATCAGGTTGAACTCCCAACACTATCAAATGGCTCAAATCATCCGGGCCGACAAACGGATTTTGCTTGCGCTGTATCTTTCCAAACGGTCAGGCTCTTATTCTCCCACGCTGCAGGTGGGCCCGGATTCGTCATTTTTTAGAAAGTATGCCGATCAATTCGAGACGCTCTGGAAAGACGGAAAGCCTTTCGCATCCAGGCTTCCGAAAGCCCCGGTGAGGTAATTGCCGGACTCGATTTGAACTGAAAGAGATTTTATGGATGACCATTTTGATCTTAAGTTGATGACCTATAACATTGGCGGCGGCCGCAGGGATTTTGGATCACGCTTCGGCGGAATCCTGGAAATCATCCGGCGGGAGTCACCGGACATCCTGGGAATTCAGGAAGCGATAGAATGGTCTGCATGGGAAGAGGGGGATGTCAGTCAGCCCCGGCAAATCGTTGCAGACGGTCTAAAAAACTATAACCATTTCTTCGGTCCAACGTTGTCCATGCGCGAGGATTTTCACGTGCAGAAGGATATCTTTGTATACGGTCTCTTCAACGACTGGAAGAACTGGATACAGGGCAATGCCTTGTTCTCACGCTGGCGCTTTGTGAGATTTGGAAACAGCGACGAGACCGGGCAGCCGGAAAACATACCCATCAACCAGACCATTTATTCCGGAAACCGGGATACTGATCCCAGGCATGCCATTCTGGCGAAAATCGACCTGGGCCCGGCAAAGATATTTACGCTCGTCACGCACCTGACCACCCTGAATGGCGAGAGAGGGGCGCGTGCCATTCCCAGGAAGAGCGAAGAGGCCCAGGCCCTGCGCTGGGAGCAGTGCGAACGAATCCTCGACCTGACCCGGACATTCATCCTGGAGAAAAATGAAGTGCTGATTATGATGGGCGATCTCAACGCCACGCCAGACGAACCCGGCCTGCTGGCATCCCTTGAACACAAAGGCGGACTCGTGCGGCTCATTCCCAGCAGGACAACAGGAACTCATGTCAAGGTAGCAGAGGAACCTGTGGATCACATATTGATATTTCCGGGCAATTATCACATCAAATATTCATGCCGCGTAGTCGAGGATGGATTTATCGCGTCAGACCATAATCCGGTTGTGGCTGAAATTAGTTTGTACAACAGCAAAAGCAAAGCATACAGGGAGCACGGGGCCGGGGTGTTTCGGGAGGATCCACAATGAAACTCTTCGGCACAGACGGCATTCGCGGCGTGGTCGGCGAATGGCCCTTAACTCCGGAATTCTTCCTCAAACTGGGACAGGCGGCCGGTCAGGCCCTCGGAACAGCCAGCCAGACGACGTTTGTGATTGGACGTGACACCCGCCAGTCGGCCGTCATGCTTCAGAATGCGTTGACCGCCGGGTTGTTGAGCAGCAATACCAGTGTGATCGACGTGGGCGTCATTCCCACGTCGGCAATCTCCTGGCTGGTCCCCCACATCCAGGCGGAAGCCGGAGTGGTTATTTCGGCCTCCCATAATCCGGTTCACGAAAACGGGATCAAGTTTTTCGGCAAAACAGGCCAAAAGCTCGCGGAGGTCATGGAAGAATGCATCGAGCAGCTGCTTTTCGACCCGGGCTTTCAGCCGAAGCCGCAAAAGGAACTGGGACGCTATGTGGACGGGCGCTCCTTCAGTGAACTATACAGCCAGGATCTGTTGAGGGAACACTCTTCCAATTTCCTGGCAGGGCTGACGATCGTCGTCGATTGCGCGCACGGCGCCGCCTCCTATGTGGCACCCGCCATCTTCCAGCGCGCCGGGGCGAACGTGGTTGCCGTCAACGCCTCGCCGACCGGACTGAACATCAATTTCAATGCCGGTTCAGAGTATGTCCGGCGCTCGCCCGAAAAATTCAGCGCGCTCATCGAGCAGCATCAGGCCAATTTCGGAGTGGCCTTCGACGGCGACGCAGACCGGGTCATCTTCGTCGATGAGGACGGAGTCCTGATCGACGGCGATCACATGCTCGGATTCCTGTCCCGCTACCTGCGCGGACGCGGCCTCCTCCTGAAGGATTCGGTCGTCACCACCACGATGCGCAATGAAGGGCTCAAGCGGTTTGTCGAGGCGGCCAATCTGGAAATGCACGAAACACCCGTGGGCGACAAGTACGTCGTCGACAAGCTTTTGCAGCTGCGCGACAAAGGCTCCCAGGCGGGCCGGATCGGCTTGGGCGGAGAACAGGCCGGTCACATCATCCTGCTCGACGAGGGACATGTAACCGGAGACGGCATACGCACTGCCTTGTTCGTGCTGGATGCTTATCGGGAATCCGGCAGCCAGACTCTTGCAGAATTTGCCGCCGGCGTAGAAAAGCTTCCGCAGATCATTGCTTCGGCCTACGTGGGGAACGGGACCAGACTGGACAAACAGGAACTGGCATCCATGGAGTCCGAGCTGCTGGAACGTTTCCCCGGATTGCTGCGAGCCAATCTGCGCTACTCGGGCACGGAGCCGCTGTTCCGGATCATGCTCGAATCCGAGAAGTCCCATACCGAACAGGATCTGGCAACGATCGCGGCTGAAATCTCCCGCAAAGTACAGGAGACGGCAAATCAGCCAGGCGGATCCCTGGACATTCTAAATTGCACCCGGGGTGGTTTGCTTAAGCTGCAACCTCAGATAAAATAACTTTAGCAAGTTAAAGGAGTGAGAGATGAATAATCCAAGTATCGGTGAGGAATTTATCAGGCTCAATCGTTCATTGACCTGGGCCGAATCACCTGAGGCCTGGAAACCGGCTATCACGGACATGTCCGCGTTCCTTGGCAAAATAGAGGGCCTGCTCATCAAAGAAGACATCGAGAACAGCTTGTCAGAAAGGGACTTTGCCAGGGTCCTGGCAATCCTGCTCACCATCCTCTCGGAAACAGGGCAGTACCGCTTCGAGGCTTTCGTTCCCAACCCTGAAAAACAGGACGACGCTGCCAGGCGCAGGATGATCGATGACGAAATGATGCCCAGAATGGCGTCGCTGCGCCGAGAAGCTGCCAGGGTCACAAAGGTATATCTCAGCAGACCAATTTTTGAATCCATTAAGCAATTTATTGAGGAAGAAATTTTTTCGCTGGTCGACGGAATGGATGACTCTGCACCGGACCGCTATATGCCGTTCCGTGTCATTCAAGTGGGCAATATTGTTGAACGATTATTCTCCTTCAAGATCCGCACGCAAGATCCTCGTTTGATCGCTCTTCTCAAGGCCATCTATGATTTCAAGTATCTGCGCTTCGGAACCTCCGGCGTACGCGGCCTCTGGCAGCGTGATTTTACGGAAAAGCGCGCCAAGCAGGTTGTGCAGGCCATTTGCGAGTATCTGAAGAACGTGGACATGCCCGGGTACATCAAAGCCGAGGACCTGTCCGGACGAACGATCATCGTTGGTTATGACAGCCGCCTGAATGCCAACGTCGTTGCCGACTGGGCCGCCCAGGTCTGTCTGCAGAACGGCTTCACGATCGAGATGGCCAACCGCGATACTCCCACCCCCGCGCTGGTCTACTGGCTGACCGACTATCACGCCGAGCAGGAGGTGGCCGCATTGATCAATATGACGGCCAGCCACAATCCCCCCGAGTGGCAGGGCATTAAATTCAATCCGCGCCAGGGCTGGCCGGCCCCCACGAATGTGACCGATATTATTGCTGCGCGCATCAATGAACTGAATATCCTGGACCGCTCTATCGCGGCGTCGGATACCGCCGAAGCCGTCAGGGACGGAAAGATGACCGGTTTCGATCCGATCACACATTACACAAAATGGATCCTCGAGAGCGGCAAAAAGGATGATCGCATTTCGATCGATACCGAGCAGATGCGCAGGTTCTTTGCCGGCAAGAAGGTTGTCATCGATGAAATGCACGGAGCCAGCCGCGGCTACCTGAGCAGGCTGCTGGGAGAGATCGGCATCCAGCACACGGTCATCCACGCCGAAAGGGATCCCCTCATCCCTGGACTGGCTTATGCCAACCCCGAGGAGCCCTTTATCAATGGACTCAAAAAGGAGGTGGCCGAATCGGGCGCCTGGCTGGGCGTCGGCATGGATACCGACGCGGATCGCTTCGGCATCGTCGACCAGGGCGGCGAATACTTCCGCCCCAATCAAATCCTGCCCATGCTCGTTCGCTACCTGGGCGTCGATCGCGGCTGCAAGGGCCGCGTCATTGCCACGCAAACCGGTTCGCCTCTCCTGGAAGTTTTGGCAGGCAGGATCGAGAATAATGAAAAGTACCAACCCAGCGACAATGTCATACCGGCCTATATCGACCATCCGTTTTACCGCCGGCGGCTCGGCCATCGGGAAGACCGGATTTATAAAAATACATTTATGGTTCCCGTGGGCATCAAATATATCGAGGAACAGCGCCGCACAGACAGGCAATACCGCGGCCTGTCAAAACTGCCCTCCAACTGGCGCGACACAATCCTGATCGGTGGGGAAGAAAGCTCGGGCCTGACCACCAAGGGACACGTGACGGACAAGGATGGCGTCTGGGCCAACCTGCTGGTGATGGATATGCTGGCCTATTACGGAAGCCGCAAAAGGAAGCCTCTCACCACCATCCGGGAAATCTGGGAAGATACCACAAAGCTGCCTGGCCTCTGGCCGTCGTATGGCGGCCGGGAAGATCCGGAACATCCGAAGAAGCATTCCAACAGCGGGCGTACGGATATCGATGCGATCCTCGAAGTCAAAGAGGAGTTGATTAACTACTTTTTGGACACCTACGGTCCGGGCAAAGACAACCGGCTGCTCGGCATGGAAGTGATCTACGCGGGCGGCACCCGCTATGATTTCGCCGAAATTCAGCTGCGCGATCAGCAGGGTGACGATCGCCACTTCCTGCGCGTGCGCGCCTCAGGCACCGAGCCGATCAACCGCGTGTACGTGGAAAGCAGCAGCAGCAGGACGGCCAAAGCCATAACCAAAGTCGTCCTGGATCGCCTGGAAACAATCACCATAAGCCATTTGAGCAATGCTTCGTCAGAATGGATTCTTGCCGAGACACTGGCGTGCCTCGATTTTTCTCCAAAGTATCAAACAGTTGTGGAGAATGCCGTAGCCAGCCATTCTGAATGGTCAGCCGCAGGTCTGGCAGGTAAGCTTCAGACCCTGGCGGAGAGCGGACTGCTCGAGAAACGGAATGCCGAGCGGGCTAGAGAGTGGTCCGAGGACCTGTCTGCTTCCGGTAAGTTGAAGGTCGCCGGAACAAAAATGGAGTAAGGGAGAATATCAAAGTCCTGCAATTCAGCAGGACTTTGATATTTTATGACAAATTATATCTGTTATGTTATAATTTTCACAATCTTTGTCTGAATTATGCTTACCGACACGCATTGCCATCTGGATTTGGATAAATTTGATGCGGACCGCCAGGCCGTCCTCGAGCGGGCCGGCGCGGCTGGAGTGGGCCGCATCCTCATCCCCGCGCTTGACTTGTCTTCCAGCCGGTCCGTTATCCACCTGGCCGAGGGACACTCCAGCCTGTATGCAGCCGTCGGCTTCCATCCTACGGACCTCGAGGAGTTCTCGGAAAAGAACCTGGCCGAGGTCAGAGGGCTGGCCGAACATCCCAGGGTGGTCGCGGTCGGCGAGATCTGGCTTGATTACTATTGGGTCAGGGAAAAAGAGAAACG
>JBAVVF010000094.1:0-1790 GCA_049697155.1 Anaerolineales bacterium | reverse complement strand
CCTGGAGCGTGTAGCCATTGTCGCTGGGCTGTGCATCGGGCTGGCGCTGCTGAGCGTCTTTATCCATTTTCAGCGGCTGGCGTTCGAGGTCGCGGTGGGTTTGGTCCTGCTGGCCGCGCTGGGGCTGACGCGGCTGGTGATCGGGCTGAGGAAATAGCAGCCGTAAATCCTGGTGTCATCAACCTTGCAATAGTTTCTTTCCTGCAAGATACTACCAGCCGGTAGAGTCTCCAGCCAACCTGAACATGATCCTGCCTCATTAAATCGCTTTCCAAATCGTTTAACTTATGGTCCTCAGGAAAACTTCGACAACCTGCGGATCAAATTGAATGCCCGCCTGATTGTGAATGTGGGAAAGAGCATCCTCTCTTTTCCAGGCATGGCGATACGAACGATCGGAAGTCAGGGCATCGAAAGTATCGACCACCGCAAACACCCGGGCGGCCAGCGGAATTTCTACTGCCTTGAGTTTGCGCGGATACCCACTCCCATCCCACCTTTCATGATGAGCATATGGAATATCGAGTGACGGCCTCAGGAAAGGTATCTTCGACAGCATTTCGTGCGCAAATACCGGGTGCAATCGCATGATGCGCCATTCTTCCTCGGTCAGCGGTTCGGGCTTGAGCAGAATATTATCGGGGATTCCCATCTTGCCAATGTCGTGCAGAATGGCTCCGCGGCGAACGTGGATCAGCTCGGAATCGGGGATGCCAACCTGCCTGGCTAAGCTAACCGTCACATCCACCACGCGCTTGGAGTGTGCATCGGGGTTGGGGTCGCGCAGGTTGAGGGCCCGGGACCAGCCCTCCAGTGTTTCATCGTATGCAACCAGCAGCTCCGAATGGAGGTCCTGAATCTGCTGCTCCGCCTTCTTGCGTTCGGTGATATCAGTGAGGAAGCCGACTGAACCGATGATCTTGCCTCTGAAGTCGCGCAAAGGCACTGTCCACAGCTCGACATCCACGGCGGAACCGTCTTTGCGGATCCGTTTTGTCTCCAGTCCTGATATGGACACTCCCATCACTTCTCTTTTGATCTGTTCCTGGAGTTCATACTGTCTGCCATGTGTGATAAACGGCAGAGGCTGTCCGACGACCTCATCGGCGCTCCAGCCAAACAACCGTTCCGCGGCCGGGCTCCACAGTTTGACATTCCCGGCGTTATCGATTATGTCGATTGCCACGGGCGAGGCGTCGATCAGCGCCAGGAGCATTTCAGTCGTGCTTTGCAGAACATCCTCAGCCTGCTGGCGTTCGGTGATATCGCGTGTCCCGAAGATGGCGCCCAGAGGCTGACCCTGCTCGTCGCTGAGCAGGCGGGTGGCCGATTCCACCCACAGGTATCTGCCATCGGCATGCCGCCAGCGATATTTCAGCAGGAGAGATGATTCCCCGCGTTGTTTAGCTTCGGCCAGCGTCTCAAGCACTGTCGGGATGTCATCGGGATGGACGTACTCGAAGGCAGGCCTGCCGATAATGTCCTCGGGTGCGTAGCCGAAGATGCGTTCCAGGGAGGGGCTGGCATAAATGAACTTCCTCTCGGCGTCGACCTGGCTGATCGTATCCACCATATTATCTGTGATCAAACGAAGCTGTTCCTCGCGTTCGCGCAAGGCCTGCTCCATCCGCTTGCGCTCCGAAATATCACGCGTGACTGAAAGGATGCAGCGTTCTCCGTTGATCTCCATGATGCTGGCGGACATCAAGCCGACCCTTACCTGTCCGTCCTTCATTCGAAAACGCGCTTCCAGGTCTTTGACTATACCTCGCGCTTTCAATCCCTCGACC
>JBAVVF010000093.1:0-5873 GCA_049697155.1 Anaerolineales bacterium | reverse complement strand
GGCTACCCGATGCTGGCGCTGGTGGAGCATACGAATTTTGTGTCGAGGGAACATTTCGGCGGCGACCGGATCGTGTACGCAGGCGATTATTTGGAAGTGGGTCACGAATATTTTTCGATGAGCGATGAAGAATTGCTGGAAAGGTTCCTCCCCGCCTTTAAAAAATTCAATCCCGACTTCGAGCGGGATTGGGTCAAAAAAGTCTGGGTCTTCAAAACAAATTACGCGCAGCCCGTGCCTCTGCTCAACCATTCGAAGAACATTCCATCGATCCAGACGCCGATCGAAGGCTTGTACTTTGCTTCGATGAGCCAGGTCTACCCCTGGGACCGCGGCACGAACTTCGCCGTGGAGATCGGAAGACGAGCCGCAAGGATGATGCTTTCCTCCTGACGTTCCGTCAAAACATTTGCTTTTTTTCCAGGATTGCTCCTGAGGAGTTTCCAAACTTCTCAGGGCAGTTTTTTAATATGCTGCCAGCATATTGGCGATATCCTGGCAGCCTATGGGCAATATCCTGCCAGGATATCGAAAAAACATCGAGAGAGATTTCGCAACAGATCAGGATGTTTTTGCCAAAACCTGCCGAAGATTTCTCGAAAAGCTCAGCACTAGCGCGCCGATTCAGCTATCCGGATCAGGTCCTCGGCGGAGACATCCTGAATCATTATACGGAATGGAAGGCAAAGTATTACAACCATTCCCCCACTGACCGAAACCTTATTTTTCACCCCAGTGGATCGCGATCGTTCCGAACATCAATCTTTGATAACCGACTCTCCTGAACCCAGCTGCGGCCATGCGGGCGGCCAGCTCTTCGGCCGTGACAAACCCCTCGGTGGTCTCCGGAAGGTAGCGATAAGCTTCGCCGGTGCCGGTCAGCAAACTGCCCAGCAAAGGGATCACGACGTGCATGTGCAGCCAGATCAGCGGCGAAAGGATGTTTTTCCTCGGACGGGTGGTGTCGAGGATGACGATGCGCCCGCCATTTTTCAGCAGGCGATGCTGTTCCTGCAATGCCTTCTGCAGGTCGATCACATTTCGTACAAAAAATCCGGAGACGACCGCGTCGAAACTTGAGTCGTCGAACGGCAGGCGGAGCGCGTCCGCGGAGGTGAAGTCGAGGGGACCGCGCTTCTGTCCGGCCCGCAGCATGGCGAGGGTAAAGTCCGCGGCGATGACGTTCGCCCCCGGGCATTGGGCCCGCGCCTCCCGGGCCAGATCCCCCGTCCCGGCGCCCACGTCCAGCAGACGGGAACCCGCCTCCAGCCGCGCCAGCCGAATGACCTGCCTGCGCCAGCGCACATCCTGACCGCCCGTCATCAGACGGTTCATCAGATCGTAACGTCCGGCGATGCGGGTGAACATACTTTGAACGTACCTGGCACGCTCAGGGCCTGTAAGATGGGTCATGAAGTCTCCGGGATGATTATAGGTGATATTCCCTGATGGACGAAACAAAAGAGGCAGCTGTTCAAGCTGCCTCTTTCATCTTTCATCTTTCTTCTATCTTTATTACTGTCCACGTGCATGTGGATACGGGCTCCAGTCACACAGATTGATGTCGGCGGTGGTTTGTCCGTCAAAGACGACGAACTTCTTCATCAGCTGGCTCGAGTCAACGTATGCACCTTCCAGGTTGTAGACCGGCGCCCAGGCATAGGCATAGTAGGTTCCACTCTGCAGCACGACGCTGTAGACATTCTGGTTCTCAGGGATGGAGAACAGGGTCGTTTCGCCCGTTCCCGCTTTTTCGAAGTAGAGCGTCAGCGGCGGGTTGAATTCGCTGGGATAGCACAGGCTGCCGGTGACGGTTCCATACCCGAATTCGGATTTCTTTGTTTTGATCTCCACATAGAAGGCTTCATTCGCCCGGCTGCCGGCGCCGAACAGGGCTCCATAGGAATTGCGCAGCATCCAGTAGCCGGTGTGGTATCCGGTCGACATGGGCGCAGTCAGCGTGACGGAGACATCCACGGTCTGGCCGGGAGCGACAGTTGTGTTCAGACGAACGGCTGTCGTGGGGCCCATCTGATCGCCGCTGGTGTAGACCAGCATGTAATCGGGTGTCCAGGTGCAGGTCCCGCGGTTCTGCAGGCGCCAGGTCTTGATGAACACATCACCCGTCGAAAGCTGGGTCCCGTCGGGGATGGTCACATCCTTGACGAACGCGATCCAGTCACAATAAGTGACGGCGGTTGGAACGGGCGTCTGCGTAGCGGTCGGGGGTACCGGGGTACTGGTCGGCGGGACCGGCGTCGCCGTGGCAGGGATCGTCGTCGGCGCGACCTGCGTCAGGGCGGACACGGTCTGCGTCACAACGGCTTGAACGGTGGCCGAAGCGTCGTAGTAGCTGGGTTGGGTCGGCTGGAAGAGGGGCATCGCCAGCAGCGTGACCGGGAAACAGGCCATGATCGCGAATGCAACAATGCCGAATAAAATAAGAATCGAGTTGGTATTGAATTTCATCTCGCACCTCCATATTGTGCTGCTGATGGACGGCGCGCTAAAAAGAAAAGTTCCCCACTTACTACCCTGTTACAAAATTGTCACAGGAAAGACCCAAACCTGAATATCAACTAGCCACCTGACAGTTCGCTACAAAAGCAATTCGTTGGTCGAGTAGGCGGCGGTTCCAAGAAAGCGCCAGCGAATTTGCATGGCATCCGCCGCTGTATCGAGACCAAAAGCTGATAGAAAACGAAGAATTTTCCTGTAATTTGTGGTCTCGATACGCCCTCCAGGATCATTCGGGCTACTCGACCACCCATAGATTGCTGAACGTTAAAAGTGTCAGGTCGCTGGAATATCAATAGCTTCCAGGATCAATAACGCTGACTCCAAAGTACTATTTTGTCGACAAGGCTTCTTCGATCGGCTTGTCGTTGATGAACACATCCACATCTGTCACGGTGGAAAACTGCAGGGCGGTCTGTTCGATCTGGGCTTGCAGGCGCGGTGCATCGCAGGTCCCACCCAGCATAATGCTTCCGGTCAGGTGGATGATGGCCTTGCCCTGTTCGATCGTGACGCCGGCCACCTGCAGATCGGACTGGTACAGCGCATTGTACAGGCCCGATTCCCCGTAGAATTGCTGCCTGGCCGAGAGCAGTTTCTCCAGTGCGGCCCGCAGCACTCCCTGCGTGTGAGGAATGGTCACCGTGACCGGAACCGCGCTGTCGCCGCAGCCCACGAACTCTCCCGACTGGCCGTTGTCCTCGAGCGCGATCAGGAATATCCTGACGGTCTGTTCTCCCGGTGTGGAGGTCGGTGCAGCCGGCGGAACCTGTGTCGCGGCGGGCAGAGCAACCGTCGGCGAGGGCAGTTCGAGGGTCGCGGTCGGAATGATTGGCTCGGTGGGCGTAACAACCGGGGCAGTGTTTGTAGGAATTTCAACGGTGCTGGTCGGCAGCGGCGAGGGGAGCGGCTGAACGCTGACATCAAAGGTGCCGCAGGCGCTGAGGAACAGCAGGGCAGAGAGGGCAAGGGGATAACTGGCTTTCATACAGACTCCATTCCTGGATTCGGACTTCTTACATTGTAAATGAGACCTGTCACGGGAATGTATCAGGGAAGTGACGAATTTGTAACAGGATCGGCCTCCCAAAACCAGGCTGTTCCTTACAAAGATCAAAACATCTTGATAAGCCCCTCACGTTAACAAATAGACAAAGTGAGAGTAAAATACTCCCTATCTTGTTTCCCCCGCCGCCCCGCTAACGCGGGATTTTCAACAGTACGGCGGGTACCTAGACTCCAAGGAGCTTCCCATGTATCACACCATTATCATCGTTGGCAACGTTGGCAAAGACCCTGAAATGCGTTATACGCCTTCCGGGCAGGCGGTCACATCCTTCTCCGTTGCCACCAATCGCCAGTACACCACCGGGGGTGGCGAGCAGGTCAAGGAAACCATCTGGTTCCGTATTTCGACCTGGGGGAAAACCGCTGAAATCTGTAATCAATATCTCAAGAAAGGCTCGAAAGTTCTGATCGAAGGACGTCTCACGCCCGATAAAACGACCGGCGGACCGCGCATTTGGACCAAACAGGACGGCTCGTCCGGCTCCTCCTTCGAAGTGAACGCCCAGACGGTGCGCTTCCTGTCTTCGCGCGGCGAGGGCGGAGGCGAAGGCCCGATGATGGGCGGCGGGGAAGGTGCGGAGATCCCGGCCGAGGACGACATTCCGTTCTAGTCGGGCCTAGGACCTGTAAGACCTATCAGACCAAAGGATGATCCCATGACCACACCCCAACCATCCGGGCCCCGCATCAATGTTCCCGAGGGCATGGAGCCTGCCTATGCCAACCTGGCGCGCATCTCGCATTCCCCGGCCGATATTGTCATCGACTTTGCCCACATCCTGCCGGGTGAAACGAGCGCAAATATCCGGGCGCGTGTGGTCATGACCCCGCTCAGTGCCAAGCTGCTCCTGCGCGCGCTCAATGAGAATATCGCGCGGTATGAGGCTGCCTTTGGTGAGATTCACATGCCCAGCAACAATTCCCTGGCGGAAAGTCTTTTCCGGCCGCCTCACCCGCCCGAGCCTCCGAAAGAATAAACTCCTTAGACCTGGTTTAGAGTGAATTATGCATAAACTTGAAAGTGTAGCCGAGCATATCCGTCAAAACTTTGACGTGCGTACCGCCAAACGGGATCAGGCCCTGACACAGGCGCGTCAGCTGACGCGGGCCTGCTCGTTGGCCATTCGCGCCGTCCACAGGGATGACAAGGAAGCAATGGACGCGAGCCTGACGGAAGCGCAGAAACTGGCCGACCAATTACGCGACGACCTGCGGGAATATCCGGGCCTTTTCTACGCGGGATATACCCAGGATTCGCTGAAGGAATTCGTCGAGGCGAACGTGACCTGCGCCCTGATCCAGAACCAGCCGCTCAAGACTCCCGAAGAGCTGCGGGTGGAGGAGGCGACTTATCTCAACGGGCTGGCCGAGGTCGTCGGTGAGCTGCGCCGGCGCACGCTCGACATCCTCCGTTCGGGGTATTCGCAGGAGGCCGAGCGCCTGCTGGGGCATATGGATGAGATCTATTCGGTGCTGGTCACCATGGATTATCCGGACGCGATCACGAACGGCCTGCGCCGGCAAACGGACCTGGCCCGCGGCATCATCGAAAAGACGCGCGGCGACGTGACCTTCAGCCTGCGCGGCCAGAATCTGGCCGAAGCGATCCGGAGCTTGAGCAGCCAGTTGAACGGCGGCCCGACTGAGGTCGAGGGAGATGGCGGGCTGTCCATCCCCATGAATGAGGACGATTGAAGATGGCACGCGGCGGGCATCGATATCCACTCATCCTCTACCGGCACGTGGTTAGCCGCTGGTGGCTGGCTATTATCCTGATGGGGCTTGGATTATTTGCACTGGCTTATTGGGAAAGAGATATCAATCCCGTGGGACAATTCCTGGCATGGCGCTGGCAGCTCTCTGCAGCGGTTGGCGGGCTGACAATCCTGGTGGGTTTTTTCTTTTGGTCTATCCGATACGTCGCCTATGTCCAGCCTTATCCCACGTACTTAAAATTTGTCACGCCGTTCCTGCGGGTCAATATTTCCTACAAGCGCATTAAGAAAACAACTGCCACCGAGATGCGCTATCTGTTTACGTTTAAAGGGTTGTCTGGCTCGGCACGCGACATCCTTGAGGACCTCGGCGCAAAGACCGCGATCGTTATCGACTTGAACGGGTACCCCATTTCACCTGGTTTGCTGCGGTTATTCCTTTATCGGTTTTTTTTCAAGGATAAGACCCCGCACATCGTGATCCTGGTTCAGGATTGGATGCGCTTCAGCTCGGAATTGGAGAGCATGCGCTCAGGCATCGATCCCAATCCGCCCGTACAGAAACGCTCCAGG
>JBAVVF010000092.1:0-2507 GCA_049697155.1 Anaerolineales bacterium | reverse complement strand
GATAAGCACCCTTCTGCCATTGATATGCTCGCTCATACAAATTGGGCAGTTCCGCTTTGACAGATCCGACAAAAGGCACATTTGAGCTTGTCGATCGACGTCCTTCAACCTTGCTTGCCATCGCAATCAGGCCAAAACCCACAACTACAGTGACCACTGTACCTAACGCGATACCGGCAAAGACATCATAATAAGGATCAGAAATGATTCTGTTTCTTTCCTCCACCGGCAGGTGAAGGTGGATGTGAAGGCGGGCACGGTGATGCGATCTATAGAACAGTGGAATAACAACCACACTGAGCGCGATCGCCGCAAAAAGCAAGAATCGTCCTGCCTCATAAAATGAAGCGCCGCCCGTAAAGAAGTAAATTGCCAGGATTACCAATGTGATAGTAAGAGTGGTAATGCCCGCGGACTTGAGAAGATACTTGATTCGAAGCGGCATTATGATCTCTCTCCAAATCAGGCAGGCTTACATCGTCCAATGCTCGGCGTGCATATCCAGCTCGTCGGACCAGCGGTAGTGCAGCTTCACGATTTCATTTACGATATCCTCCGGCAGCGGCTGGATGTTCTGCGCGGCGTCCAGGAACTCCTGCAGACGATCCGGCTGGCTGGTGGCCCCCACCGTCGCGCGGACCTGGGGGAAGCTGTGCCCAAAGCGGACGCAGAACTCCGGCCAGCTCGGGACGCCGGAGCGCTCGAAGATCGGCGCGACTTCGGCCGCGCGCTCCTGCAGGTACGGCTTCCAGGCGTAGCCGGGCACATCCCGCAGGCTGTGGATATTCCCTCCGGCGACGGTCCGCATGGCGATCAGCGGTTCCTGGCGTTCGAGCAGCAGGTCCCACAGCTCGTTCGAGGCAAAGCGCTGCAGCGGGTTCAGATACAGGATGCAGCCATCCACGATGCCTTCGGGATAGCCGCCGCGCAGGGCCCGCAGCGCCACATCGGACGTCCAGGGAAAGACCTCCAGCACGAAGCGCCGCACCAGGCCTTCGCGCTTGAGATCGGCAAACTGCTCGTAACATTTGCCGCCGGTGGCAAACTCCTCCGCCAGCGAGCCGCTCAGACAGAGCTGGCCGAGTTCCAGCGTGTCCAATCCCAGCGGGTCGAGGTTCTGGCGGATGACGTCGCGCAGTTCGTCCATGCTGTTCCAGCCGATCTTGACGATCAATTTGGGGACGCGCGCCCGGTCCTGGTCGAAGGCAGCCCGCAACACTTTGAGCGCGTCGCCGTAGGTATGGCTGGTATGGAACCAGACTCCCGCGTCCATGGCGGCGCGCGCCGTGCGCACCCGCTCGTCGAACAGGAGCTTGTCATCGCCGAGCCGGGTTGTCCCGTAGATGTAGGGGGAGAGGTCAACGAGCAAATTTGATTTGTTGAAAGACTTGTTTTTTGACATTTTTATCCCTTGTGGCGGTCATCTTGTCTCATAGTCCGATTATAAAGCGCTGAAGAGCGTTTTGGCGACAGACTGGCAGAAGGGTCGTGATTTCCTTCACACTGAGCGGGAATGCCCGGATAAATCCGATTCTCTCCTCGCGTACGTAAATATTATCAGGGGTGGATTCCCCACTGTTATTGGGTTGTGAAAGGAGGTGATCTTTCGCCGTCGTGTAGGCAGAAACTTCGTCAATCCGCATTGCTGTCTCAATTTCTGATATTTTACAGGTAGAAAGGTGAACACGCATGAAAAAGACTACGATTCTCAATATCATCCTGGTTGTCCTGACAGTCCTGGCTTTAGCCACGATTGCAGCAGATGGCGGCCGCAAATTTACGACCGCACTGACCGGCGCGGCAGAAGCTCCGGGACCTGGAGATCCGGATGGCAGCGGTACAGCCAGCCTGAGACTTAACCCTGGTCAGGGTGAAGTATGTTTTGAGCTGACAGTTTCCAATATCACCCTGCCCGCGACCGGTGCTCACATTCATAAGGCTCCGGCGGGTGCCCCGGGCCCGGTTGTCGTACCACTGACTCCGCCGGATGCCAGCGGCTCCTCCAGTGGATGTGTCAGTGCCGACCGCGAGTTAATTCTGGACATCATTCAAAACCCTGAGGAATACTACGTTAACGTTCACACCGTTCCACTCTATGCTGCTGGTGCAGTGCGCGGTCAGCTCTCGAAGTAATCACAATTGAATAAAGAGTCCAGCGACCCATCCGGCGCTGGACTCTTTTCGAGAGCATAGTAGCAACAGGGGAATTGTATTTTCGGTTTGGACTCCTATAATGAAAGCAGAATAATTCGCTTTGCATGACCTGGGAGGGCCTTATGAAAACATGGCTGAAGCTCGTGCCTTTCGTGGTGGGGATGCTGTTGACTGCCGTCGCAGCCAGCCCGGTACCGTTCCAGGCGGGGGATAATCCGAACCCGCCCGGGGAAGTTGTCAAATTAATATTCATCCACCATTCCACGGGTGAGAACTGGCTGACCGATGATTACGGCGACCTGGGGCGGACTCTTGATCAGAATAATTATTTCGTCAGCGACACGAACTACGGC
>JBAVVF010000091.1:0-15436 GCA_049697155.1 Anaerolineales bacterium | reverse complement strand
ATTTCTCCCTGTTTTGCTCGAGTTTGCTCTGGCTTCCCATGGCATTTCCTGCGGCGGTACAGGCGGCCAGTGCGAGTGTCAGAAATACGAATAAAAGTTTTTTCATTCTAGCTCCTTTCCCGAATTGACGAATCGGTCCGGGAGAAAGTTCCCGTTCAAGGGAGTTTTTCAAAGTTCGAAACACTTAACGCCAGCTCATCGTCGATGGCCTCCTTGATGAAATCAACATTAATATGGGCGGGGAAACCGTAGGCCGGGTCATATTTGACGGTAACCTCATCCGCCTTGCCGTCGATGTTCGTCTCGAGTTCCGTAAAGATGCGGTCAATGGTCGCGTACTTGTCGAAAAGCTCCCGATTGGTGGGGTCGATCTCATTTCCGCTCTGATATTCCATCGAAACGACCTGGCCATCCTTTACTTCGATTGCCAGTGGCATATCCTCATTGAACACACAGAAACAGCCCACGAAGAGGTCGAAGCGGTAATGTGAGATGTTGGCGTCCTGCCACTTCTGGCGGTTGCGCTCGATCTGGGTCTGGCTGCCCAGGGAACAGCCTGCCAGGGCGAACGCGCTGACTATCAATACCAGTTTTCTCATTCTTACTCCTTTTCCGGATGGCTGAACCGGTTGTGTGTGAAGTTCCCGGGTTATGGGGCTTCTGTCTCTTGGACAGTGACCAGAACCTTGAGGTCCTCAAAGTTCTCGAAGTGCAGAGTGATCTCGACCTCATCGCCGGGCTTGAGGTCGTGCTTCAGCCGGATGAGCATGATGTGCAGTCCGCCCGGTTCGAAGGTGACCTCGGCGCCTGCCGGCAGAGGAATCGATCCCAGCTGATGCATCTGCATCACGTCCCCTTCCATTTTGCTCTCGTGCATCTCGGCGGCCTCGGCAGCCTTGCAGGAGACGCCGGTCAATTCGTCGGCCTGGGGCCCATAATTCTGAATGACGAAATAGATCGCGCCGTTCCCGTCTTGTGCGGCGGGCCGGGCCCAGGCTTCGCTGACTTCCATTCCACTTCCCGTGCGGCAGGCGCCGAGCAGGAATGCTATTGCCAGAGCAGGCACTAAAATCCGTTTCACAGTCTGCCTCTCCTTCCCGAATATGGTCTTGGGTCACCGCAACTATAACACCAACAAAAAGACGCTGCCCGGATGAGCAGCGTCTCGATTTTTACCGGTGCCTTTTACTGGCCGGGTGTTTGATAATACGTTCCGGTCGTCAGCAGGGACATGTCATTGACCGATTGCGCGGCCAGCATCTGCGCCTGGCGTGCGAGGTTCGTGGACTCCGCAAGGATCTTCAACGCATATTCGGGGTTGTGGAAGCCGGTGCTGTTTTCGGCAGAGACAAAGTCCCACATGAACTGGGCCCTGCGGTGCAGGTTGCGGGCCTGGTCCAGCAATCCTGTATCTGCGTTCGAGTTGGCCGCCGCGGCTTTGATGGCGTTGATCGCGTCGATCAGCGCGTCCTCGGTATTCTGCTTCGTCCCCGCGACCTGCTCCTGGATCAGGTTGACGCGGCGGACCACGTACTCGCTGTCGGTGTGGCACTGACCGCAGGCCTGCTCCGGGTTGAGCAGCGGGCTGTGCACATCGTGCGAGGAGAATTTCGCCGCTCCATCGCTGACGTAAGGCATGTGACAGTCCGAGCAGGAGACGCCTGCTTTGAAGTGCGTGCTGTCTGCAGTGAAGAGCTCGTAGTCTGGATGCTGGGCTTTCAACATCGGCGTGCCGGCCTCGGGATAATCCCAATCTTTGAAGCCGGCTTCTTCGTAGTAGGCAATGATCTGGTCGATGTTCGTGCCCTTGTCCCATGGGAAGGTCAGGTATTTGCCATCGCCTTTGAAATAATATTCCACGTGGCAGTTGGCACAGACAACGGTACGCATCTCCTGGCGGGTGAACGTCGTCCAATCCTTGCCCTGGGCTTTGAGTGCTTCATCCAGCGCGGGATTAGTGACGATCAATCGCATCGTCTCTGCCTCGTGACAGTTCGCGCAGCCGATCGGTTCCTCGATGCGCGCACCGATTTCCATGAAGGACATCTTGTCGAATTCCGTCATTGTCAATTCATCCCAGAGCGCAGGGTTATTGGATGATTTGCAGGAGTAACAGGTTCCCGGTGTGCGCTTGGGGTCGTCTGCATTCAGATTGAGGCGATCCGTATTCCGTACATCCTCCAGCGCGTTCATATGACCGCGGTCATCGTTATATTCTTTGCTGAAGGGATAACCTGCAAAAAGGATCACCTGACGCGGGTCACGTTCGAGCCATGAGAACGCCGACGAGCCGCCATAGGTCGTATCAACATTGTTGGTCTCCGTTTTCTGCAGCGTTGACCATTGATTGGGGAAGTTCCGGCCCCACAGGGACGAATCGGGCTCCATCGCCTGGATCTCGACCACCGGCTCGAAGGCGCGTTGTTGCGGCGGCTGGTTCCTCATAAATACCAGTACCCCAACCAGGGTGGCCGCCAGCACGACGATCACTCCCACCAGAATTAAGGGCATCGAAGGCATGTATTTCTTCATGGGTGCATTCTCCTCAATAATGTTTTATTTAACAGGATAAATAACCGAATCTTGATAGGGAACCGCCGATGCACCGCGCGCGCCATGCGACACGTTGCGGTGACATTCCCAGCAGTTGCGGTCAAATGGTTGAGCGCCCATCACGATAGACTCGACCATGTCTTGATGACAGCGCAGGCAATTCGACTGAATGATGCTTTTGGTTTTCTCACTGGCGCGGATGGCAACTGGAATATTCCCCGTGGTAAAGGCGTAGACGTCCTTGGCCCCCTGGCGGCCTTTTTCAAGATAGTAGGCCACCACATTTTCGTGGGGCAGGTGACAATCCACACACTCAGTGACCCTCTCGTGCGGCGCGTGATACCAGTTTTCGTATTGGGAATCCATCACGTGGCAGTTGGCGCAGGTTTCCGGTGCACTTCCCCCGTAGGCAGGCGCGTCGCTCACATAAACGAAAAATCCCAGGGCAAGGACCGCGACCGCGATTGCAAAGAAGAACAGAAGTTTGGACATTAAAATCCTCACAGGATAAAGTTAGGTTTGATGACGTTCTTCGATTGTAACTTTCGTCACATTCTAGCATAAAAACCCGATTAATTCCCCGTAATTTCTACGAGCCGACAGTCAATGCTTGTCTCGATTTGAACAAACCTGTCTCCCCGGCTACTTTGGCGTGTACCGGCGCCCTTTCCAGCTGACGCCCTGGCCGGAGAGCACTTTCCAGGTGGAGGTGATCATCATCGCAGCAAACACCCCCGCGCCAAGCGGAAGCGTGAATGCGTACCATGGCGAGATGCCCATCCCGGCGGCGACACGCCCTCGAACGTAGATCACGATGGACCAGAGCACCAGGGATTGCAGGATGACGGTCAATGCCAGCCCGCCGCCGCCCTGCAGATACCAGAAGGTTCCCAGCACGGGCCACAGCGGCAGGACGAGTGCCGCTACCAGCAGGAGGAACGCTCCAAAAGCGCCCAGCAGCATCAGCGAAGGCTGTTCGCGCAAGCCCAGGTAAACATTCTTGGTCCAGCCTTCCCACATCTCGGGCAGGGATGTGTACATGCGCGTCCGCGCCAGCGAATATCCATCCGCCATGACCAGGCGGTAGCCGTTCCATTTGACCAGCTCCGAAATGGCTTTGTCTTCGACAATTTGATCTTTGATGCGTTCATGCCCGCCGATGGCATCGTAGACGGCGCGCCTGACCAGGATGAACTGTCCGTTCGCGACGGCCGCCTTGTGCTGCGGGTCATTGACCTTGCGCGGCGAGAACGCCAGGGAAAGGGAGGTCATCACGATCGGCAGGACGGCCTTTTCCCAGAACGTTCCCATGACCTGGAAGGTCATGATCGTGAACATATCCGCTTTTGTTTCGAGGGCTTTTGTGTAACAGGCGGAGAGCGTCGCGGGCGAGAGAAAGGTATCCGCGTCGACGAAGCAAAGCCACTCGCCGCGCGCCGCGCCCGCGGCCTGGACCAGGGCATGGGGTTTGCCGGCCCAGCCGGTCGGGAGGTCCGCGCCGGGGATGATTTGGAGTGAAGGAGCTTGATCCTTCGAATGCGACAGCAAGCTGTCGGACTCCATAAGCAGTCCGCGAAGAATCCCGGCGGTCGCGTCGGTGGAGCGGTCTTCCAGAACGATCACTTCAAAGTTGGGATAATCCTGCGCAAGGATGGCCTCCACGCAGTCCCGGATGTTCCGCTCCTCGTTGCGGGCCGGTACGCAGACCGAAATGAGTGGCCCATCCGGCGGGGGAGGCGCCGGCTTGGCGACGATATCGAGGTGGTATTGGCTGTGGATCCAGTAGACGATGAGGATGCCGGCAATGAAGATAATGGTGGAGATATAAAAATAAATCATCCCGTAGCGCTCTGTACGTCCTTCGCGGAAGCATCCCCGCTGGGGGCGCCGCCGGGGACGGCGGCTGAGCACATCAAATCACCCTCAATGTAGACCCGCGCTCGGTCTTTTCAACTTCGATGCGGGTGGGGAAGGCATCCTTGAGCTCGTCGAGATGCGTGATGACCAGGATCTTGGCGAAATCGTGCTTCACCAGATTGATGGCTTCGATCAGGCGCTGCCGCCCCTGTGTGTCCTGCGATCCAAAGCCCTCATCGACGACCAGGGTCTGCAGGCGCGCCCCTTTGCGCTGCGCCAGGATTTCCGAAAGGGCCAGCCGGATCGCAAAGTTGACGCGGAAAGCTTCACCGCCGGAATACATTTCGTAATTTCGGATGCCGGCCGTGTCGCTGATCTGGATCTCAAGGGTCTCTCTCAGGTCGTCACGCTTCTTGTCCTTGTACTCGGTCTGCGTGACAAATCGAACCGACATCTGTCCATCGGACAAGCGATCCAGCAGTTCGTTGGCTTTTTCCTCGATTTGCGGCAGGGCCTGTTCGATGAGCAGGGCCGGCACGCCATCCTTGCCGAAGGCGCGCTCGAGGGTTCGGTGCCGCGCGATCTGCTTCTGCAGATCCTCGCATTCCTTCTCGAAAGCCGCGCGGCGGGCGCGCTGCGTTTCCAGAACGTCGACTCTTTGCTTTGCGCCGCCCAGCTCGCTGCGCGCTTTATTTTCATCTTCCCGCAGGTGGAAGAGCTGGCGTTCCGCCTGGTTGAGGTCCGGCAGGCCTGCTTCGACGGCTTCCAGGCTGGTCCGGGCGGCCTGATAATCCGTCTCCAGATTATCGATCTCGGATTTGCGATTTTGGATTTCAGATTTCAAGTTGCCGATTTCACCTTCGATCTGTTTGCTGACTTCCTTCGCGGATTTCAAACTGCCGTGCTCCTCTTCGATCGCGCGCAGCTCGACTTCCTTTTCACGTGCAGCCTCGTGGGCGGTGACATCATAGCCAAGCTTTTCAAGCTCCTTGTCCAGCCTGGCAAGCCGCTTCTGTTCATCCACGGCATACTTGCCATTCTCCAGGACCTTCTCCACTTCCTTCAGGCGCTTGCGGCCTGCCGATTCCCAATCTTTGACAAGTGTCTGCAGGGTTTCCATCCGTTCGGTCAGTTGCGAGACTTCGCTGGCATATCGGACGCGCTCATTTTCAGCAGAACTCAGTTTGGCGATCTGTGTTTCCCAATCCGTGGTTTGGCTGGCAAGCTCGGCTGCTTCCGATTGATTGGCGCGGAAGCGGTCACCCTTCTCCCGGCCTTCGCTCTCCAGTTGTTTCAGGGTCCCCTTGCGATGTTCGTCCGACAGCTCCTGCCCGCATAGTGGACAGGTCGCGCCCTCGGCGGCTTTCAGCGAGTCGATGCGCTCCTTGAGAAGGTTCATATCCGCTTTGAGCGCCTCATTCTCGGCCTTCAATTCCGCCTGTCTTTCACGGGCCGAATTTCTTTGGCCTTCCAGGTCGAGCCGTTCGGCAATTCTGGCTTCTGCCTCTTTCAGCGAAGTTTCGGTTCTTTCGATTTCGCCGCGCAGGCCGCCAATCGCCGATTGCTGGCCCTGCACCGCGGCCTCATCGGCCAGCAGGGCACGCCGCTCTTCCTCCAGTTTTGTTCTTTCGACCGCGATCTTTTCCAGCAGCGGGGCACGATCCTGTTCATGCTCGCGGAACCGGGAGGCGATATCATCCCATTCCTCCAGTTCCTTGCGGGACTTCTGCCAGGCTTTGTACGTGGATTCGATCTCTTTGGCCCGGCTGATCAGGTCCGCGAAAGAGTCGCGCTCAACTTCCCGGGCGGCGAGACGTTCCTCCAGTCCCGCGCGGGCGGCCCGGGCCCGTCCCAGTCCCGCGAAGATCGTGGCAGTCAGCTTGCGCTGCTCCTCCACGAGGGCCGCGTTCCTTTTGATATTGTCAAGAATGGTTTCCTGGGCGGTGCGCGCGGCGGTCAGCTGCTTGAGACTGGATTCCAGCTCCTGCAATCGGGCTTTGCGCAGATCCTCCTCCGCCAGCTCGGCATCGATCTCGCGCACGCGCCCCTCGATCTCGTCCACTTCACGTTCCAGGGCCTTGCGTTTTTCGGCGGTGCGGTTCTTGAACTCCTCCCACATTTCCAGCCCCAGGATGTTGCTCAGCACTTCCTTGCGCCGGCCGGCGTTTTGCTGGGTGAATTGATCGGCCTTGCCCTGCAGAAAGAACGAGGCGTTGACGAATGTGTCGTAGTCGAGACGCAGGGTCTGCTCGATGCGGGCCTGGGTCTCGCGGCTTGTCTTTTCCGTGAGCGGCCGCCAGCCGTCCTCATTCCGGACCTGGAATTCAAGTATCGTGGATTTGTTGCGAGGCAGCGTGCGCTGCACCCGATAGGTGTTGTCTTCATGCTTGAAGGTGAGCGTCACTTCGGCCGCTTTTACATCCGGGTGCAGGTGGATGACCTCGCCGCTTTTCCCGCGCGCTTCACCGAAAAGACACCAGGTGATGGCATCCAGCAGGGAGGATTTGCCCGCGCCATTGGCTCCCGAAATACAGGCCAGTTCGAACGTGCTGAAGTCGAGCTCGACGACTTGGCGGTAGGAAAGGAATCCTGAAATACGTAGGTGCAGAGGGATCATAAGTAAGTATTGTACCTGCTAATGCACATATGTTCTGTGAATGTGATGGATTATAATCGAAGCGTTATGTTTGAAGGATCGGACACGACTGCCCGCCGCCGCCTGACATTGCTCGCGATCACGCTGGCAACCATCCCCTGTTATTGTGCGGGTCTGATCGCCATTGCGATCGCGCCGAGCGCCGCGGACTTAACACCCACAATCACGGTTACCGCGGCCCCGACCGGCACTCCCACTCTGACTCTGACGCCGCTGATCATAACAGGCACTGCTACGGACACACCCACCTCCACCCAGACGCCCACCAGCACTCCGACTCCCACCGTCACCTGGACTCCCTTCCAGCCGGCCACCCTCACGCCTTCGCTGACGCTGACGCCGTCCCTGACGCCCTCCCTGACCCCAACACTGACGCCCTCCTGGACTCCGAGCCCAAGCATGACGGCCTCGAACACGCCCACGCCGACCAGCACAGCCACTCCGACAATTACACCATTCCAATAGATGACAGACATCCTTCCATTCCTGAAGTCACTGGTCTCGGTTTCAGGTCTCTCGGGCCATGAAACCCCGGCGGCCGAACTCATCGCAGAGCAGTGGCATTCACTCGTAGATGAAACGAGCAGGAGCCGGGTCGGTTCCCTGCACGGACTCAAGATGGGTTCCGGCAAAGCACCGCGACCTGCGGTCATGATTGCCACGCACATGGATGCGATTGGCATGCGGGTCTCGAAAATCACAGACGGCTTCCTTCATATTACAAATGTCGGCGGCATCGATGTGCGTGTCCTGCCGGGCGCCGCGGTCACTGTCCACGCAACGGGCAGCGCTGAGGAATTACCGGCCGTAGTTGCCATGCCTCCGGCGCGCTTTCTGCCCGAATCGGCCCGCGACGGGGTTGTGGCGATCGATCATCTTTTGCTGGATACCGGCCTCCTCCCCCGCGAAGTGGCCAGGAAGGTCCGGGTTGGCGATCTGGTTTCCTTTGCGAACGAGCCTCTCGATCTGGCGGGCGAGGTGGTCTCGGGACACACGCTGGACAACCGTGCTTCTGTCGCGGCATTGACGGTCTGTTTGCAGGAACTTCAAAACAAACCGCATATCTGGGACGTCTGGGCAGTGGCAACCGTGCAGGAGGAGACCAGCTCGCTGGGCGCCTATAGTTCGGCGTTCGAGCTGCGCCCGCAGATCGCCATCGTGGTGGACGCGACGTTCGCAAAAGGCCCCGGTGCGAATGGCTGGCAGACCTTCCCTCTTGGGAAAGGTGTCGGTCTGTGCATGGGCCCCAATCTGCATCCCTTCCTGCACGGCAAACTCAAGGAACTGGCCGAACGACTGGAAATCCCCTGGTTCCTGGATGTGACGCCTGCACACTCCGGCACGGATGCCGTTGCCATCCAGATCACTGCCGAGGGGATACCGACTGCCCTGGTGGAGTTTCCTCTCCGTTACATGCACACGCCGGTTGAAGCAGTTGCAGTGAAGGACGTCGAACGCCTCGGACGTTTGCTCGCGGAGTTCATTTCATCTCTCGACGCAGAGTTCCTCGATACGATCGTGTGGGACTGATCTGGAAGCTTATGGCTACCATTGGAAGTGCTCAACTCAAACTGCTTGAAAAGCTCTGCAATGCCATCGCGGTCTCAGGGGATGAAGGCGAGGTCCGCAGGATCGTGCTCGAGGAAGTGAAACCCTATGCCGACGAGGTCCGGGTGGACGCGCTGGGCAGTGTGCTGGCAATCCGGTGCGGGAAAGGCCGCAAGCGCACGCGGGTGATGCTCGATGCGCACATGGATGAGGTCGGTTTCATGATCGTTGCCGATGACGGGGAGGGGCTTTACCGCTTTGAAACCGTTGGCGGCATCGATGTCCGTCATCTGGTGGGGAAGCAGGTGCTGGTTGGCAGAGAGCATGTGCCGGGCGTGATCGGTGCCGGGCCCATCCATTTGATGAGCGCGGAAGAGGAGACTCGTAAAGTCCCCCTGGATGCTTTGCGAATCGATATCGGGCCGGCCGGCAAAGTACATGTGGGCGACCGTGCCGGTTTCGCGACAAAATTCCGCCGCAGCGGGCCGTCCATCCTGGCGAAATCCATCGATGACTGCATCGGCGTCGCCACGTTGATCGAACTCTTCCGGCAGTCCCGGCCCGATATCGACCTGTGTGCGGCATTCTCCGTCCAGGAGGAGATCGGGCTGCGCGGCGCGAAGGTCGCGGCGCAATATTTCCAGCCCGACCTTGCCATCGCCATCGACTCCACGCCTGCCAATGACCTGCCGCTGTATGATGGCAGTGAAAACACAACCTACAACACAAGGCTGGGGCTGGGACCCGCGATCTATGTGGCGGATGGCTCGACTCTGCACGACCCGCGGCTGGTCCGCTTTCTCCAGGAGACCGCCGAAGCCGAAGGGATTCCGTACCAGCTGCGCCAGCCCGGCGGCGGCGGCACGGACGCCGCAGCCATCCAGCGTTCGCTGGCGGGTGTCCCGGCCGTATCCGTATCGGTGCCGCATCGCTACACCCATTCTCCGATCAGCGTCGCCCGCCTGGCCGACTGGAAGAACACGATCGCTCTGCTCCAGGCTGCCCTGAAACGCATCCCCCCGTTTTTCGCTGCCATGCATTAATCTGTGTATGCATTTGTTTACAGGTGAGTTATGAATGGATTGATCAATCTGGTTGGCTCCGGCGAATATTTGCCGGTGATGAAGGATGTGGATCGTTATCTGCTCGACAGCCTGAATTTAAATGGACGGAAGGCGCGGGTGGCCTGTTTGCCGACGGCTGCCGGCCGGGAAGGTGAGCAGAGTGTGAACCGCTGGCTGAACATGGGAGTAAAGCATTTCGAGGAATTAGGCGCAGAGGTCAGCCCGGTCCGGATCGTCGACCACGACTCCGCCAATGACCCTCGATGGGAAGCCGCGCTGGAGAACGCCGATCTCATTTACTTCTCCGGCGGCGATCCATCCTACCTGTACCAAACCATGAAAGGCAGCTGTGCCTGGAGCGCTGCGCAGCGGGCCTGGGAACGCGGCGCGATCTATGCGGGCTGTTCGGCCGGCGCGATGATCCTTGCCAAACGCATGCCCAGCTTCCGCCTGGCGGGGACGCAGGAAGGCTTTGGCCTGGTGCCCGCCGCCTATATCGTCCCGCACTTCGATGCGATCCCGTCCATTTGGAAGCCGCTGCTTTTCGGACTGCAGCGACAGCTCAGGAAGGGCGAACGATTGCTCGGTGTGGATGAAAACACTGCGCTGATTGGCCGGCTTGGGGAAGAATGGACCGTTAAGGGAAAGGGCAGCGTACACGTTTTGGCGCGTGACGGCAAGTCGAGCTTTGCAGATGGACAGACTCTGACGCTTGATTGATCTGGCATTGCCATTAAGACAAGGAACCGACGTGAAAAAACTTCTCCAGATACTCACTGAGACTTTGGGCCCCTCGGGGTATGAAGACAAAATCCGCGAGATCGTACGCCGTGAAGTAAAACCACTGGCCGATGAAATCCGGGTGGATACACTTGGCAATCTCATCGTGCGTAAATGTCCAAACAAACCGGCGCAGGCGGCGAAGAAGATCATGGTCGCGGCTCACATGGATGAGATGGGCGTCATCGTCAGCCATGTGGATAAGAATGGCTTCGTGCGCTTCTCGCCGGTCGGCCCGCTCGTCAGGGGGTATCTGCCCGGCGGACGTGTTCGTTTTTTAAATGGAACGCAGGGCGTGATCGGGTTTGAAGGTTTGGATCATGGCAGCGAAATGCCCGCGCTGGATAAGGCCTATATCGATGTAGGCGCGGCCAGCCGCGAGGATTGCCCGGTGAAGATCGGCGATGTGGCCGCCTTTGACCGTCCCTACGCTGAATTTGGGAATCGCCTGACGGCAAAAGCAATGGACAATCGTGCGGGTGTGTTGGCGGCCATTGAGAGCCTGCGCGCGCTCAAATCCACGCCGCACGATGTTTACTTTGTCTTTACCACCCAATCCCAGGTAGGCAGCCGCGGCGCCGCTACTTCCGCCTATGGAGTGGATCCGGACATCGGCATCGCGCTGGATGCCACGGCGTCCGAAGATACGCCGCATGTCTATGGGATCGGCATGGCCCTCGGGCAGGGTCCCTGCATCAGAATCCAGGATGTCGGGATGATCGCGGACACGCGTCTGGTGAGCTGGATGATCGCGGCCGCGGAGAGAAACAAGCTTCCGTACCAGCGGGAGGTCATCCGGCAGGGCGGCAGCGACGCAAGGGCGATCCAGATCGCCCGGGCCGGTGTGCCGGTCGGCTGCATTTCCATTCCCGTTCGCTATCTTCATTCGCCATCTGAAATGGTGGACTACTCCGATGTGCAAAACACCGTCAGGCTTCTGGCGGCCGTCCTGCGCACACCGATTGATTTATGATGATGCGGACCATTGCTCGACTGCTCGTTTATGCCGGATTGCTTTTCAGCGCGGGATGTGCTTCTCTCGAACCGTTTCTCACATCCCTCACGCCGGCACCTGCCCCCACCAGACAGGTTACTCCCGCGCCGACCGCGACTGCCACGGAGCCTGCTCCGGTGGAATCGGATGCACCGGTCCTGCGTGTGTGGCTGCCCGCACAGTTCAGCCCGGCCGCCGAAAATGACGCTGCCCGTCTGCTCAAAGAAAGGCTGGCTGACTTCGAGAATCAACACCCCGGGTTGAAAATAGACGTGCGCGTCAAAACCATGGAAGGAGAGAACAGCCTCCTGAACTCTCTCAAACTGACCAGCCTTGCCGCGCCGGGTGCCCTGCCGGATCTGATCGCGCTGTCACGTTCCGACCTGGAAGCTGCGGCGCTGACCGGGCTCCTGCATCCCATCGATGGGTTGTCCACCTCGCTCGAAGATCCCAATTGGTACGGGTACGCTCAACAGCTGGGGCGTATCCAAAACACGGGCTATGGCCTGCCGTTTGCAGGCGACGCGCTGGTGCTGGTCTATTACCCTGAACTTGGCGAGATTGTGACCTGGAAGGATGTTTTGGCGAGCCGGGGAAGGCTGGTCTTTCCTGCAAGCGATCCCATGGGACTGGTCGGCTTATCGTTGTATGCCTCGGCAGGCGGTGAACTCCTGGATGCACAGGGTCAGCCGACCCTGGACCAGGATGCGTTGACGCGCGTATTATCTCTGGTTGAACAGGGGTCTGCCAAAGGCGTCATCCCATCCTCGCTGGCCAACGTCTCGACGGAAGCTCAGACCCTGCAGATCTATCGCACGGGAGCCGCGAACACGAATAAAGGGATCATTTGGAGCCTTGATTACCAGTTACCATCGGACGGCACGATTGTCCCGCTGCCGGGACTGGATGAAACATCCTACTCCTTCTCCACGGGCTGGGTGTGGGCATTATCCGGATCCAACCCGGAACATCAACAGCTGGCAGTGGAACTTGCCGAGCACCTGACCGCAGAGGATTTTGTAGGCGAGTGGACGCGCAAAGTAGGCTACCTGCCCACGCGACCGTCCAATGTTGGAGAGGAGGAAAGAATCATTACCGCGATCCTTGAGTCCGCCCATCCGATGCCCTCGGAGGATGTGTTGAAGGTGCTGGGTCCGCTCATGCAGGAGGCGCTGACCCGCGTTTTAAACGGTGAGAAGCCCGAGGATGTGGCAGTCAGCGTCGTGCAAAAGCTCAAGTGATCATCCGCTGTACAGGATACAAAGAAAAAAATATCAGGCTCCCGATCGGGAGCCTGAGTGATTATCCGTCGGTCCTGCTTTGCTCTTCGCTCGCGGCTTTGCGTGGGAATAAGGCATAGACGAGCGCCGCACCCGAACCGAGGGCGAAGCCACCCGAGGATCCTGCACTTGCGTACGCCGTGAGCCCGACCAGCAGGGCGAAGAAGCCGAGAGCCAGGGCGATCCTGACCTGCCACTCACTCGTCTTGTAGTTGTCCAGGACGAAACGGCCGATCCCAAACCCGACCAGCAGGAAGCCCAGGAATCTGACAAGGAACCCAAAAAGACCAAATACTTCATTGGCGGCGGACATACGATTCTCCTTCGATGAAAGTTTTATAGCCAGGCCCACAGCATCCAGAAGCCTGTAATCATAATGCCAATCAGGAACCTTATGCCAAACGCCCAACCCCAGCCGATCATATATGCTTTAGTCGAGGCCATTGCGGCGTCACGGTCTTTCAGCCTGCTCATTTCTGCTAGGTACAAAACGACCGGCGCGGCGACCAGACCGCCCAGAGGCGTCAGGAAGAAGCTGGCGATGATCCCGCCTGCGAACGCCCACAGGATGGAACTCCAGGGGATGTATTTATCGCGCATTTTATAGGTGATGATCACGTTGTCGACCACACTGCCGACGATCATCAGGACGGTGATCACGCCAAACAAAAACCAGTCCCAGCCGGTCATATTGCCGGCCGCATTCTGGATCAATGCATAGACGAGCGTCCCGAGCCACATGATGACGAGTCCGGGAAAGACCGGCACAATTAATCCCAGCAGCCCCACGAGCAGGACAAAAAGCGTGATTACTTCGAGCATCACCTGCAGAAAGAACTCTAAACTGGGTGTCATGTTCTCCTTGTATAGCCTTGCGAAGGCCATCAGCCTTCGCAAGGCTTCTCATTACGGTTTGATTATATTGATTCCGCCCATCCACGGATGGAGCACCTCGGGCACGGCGATCGAGCCGTCGGCCTGCTGGTTGTTTTCCATGACGGCAATCAGCGTGCGAGGCAGGGCCAGCCCCGATCCGTTCAACGTATGCAGGAAACGGGTCTTGCCTCCGTCAGCGGGGCGATACTTAATATTCGCACGGCGGGCCTGGAAGTCGCGGTCATTTGACACGGATGAAACTTCCAGCCATTCACCGCAGCCTGCCGCCCAGACCTCGATATCGTATGTCATGGTGGCACCGAAGCCGAGATCTCCCGTGCACAACTGCTTGATCCGATAGGGAAGGCCCAGGGTGACACAGACCGCCTCGGCGTCCGCCAGCATCCGTTCATGCAGGGTATCGGATTCCTCGGGCTGCGCGTACGTGTACATTTCGACCTTGTCGAACTGATGCCCGCGTTTGATGCCGCGGACATCCCGTCCTGCGCTCATTTTTTCGCGGCGGAAGCAGGGCGTATAGGCCGTGTAAAGCGCAGGCAATTGGGCTTCGTCCAGGATTTCGTCCATGTGCACGCCCGTCAGCGGGACTTCGGCGGTGGGAACGAAATACAGATCCTCCTCATGGTCCTTGTAAAGGTTATCGGCGAATTTGGGCAGTTGGCCGGCGCCGAACACTGTCGCTGTTTTGACCATGAAGGGCAGATACTTTTCGGTGTAGCCCTGGCGGATGTGAAGGTCGAGCATAAAGGCGATCAGAGCCCGCTGCAGCCGGGCGCCGGCACCGTTCAAAATGTAGAAACGCGAGCCGGTGATTTTTGTGCCGCGCTCGAAGTCGATGATGCCGAGTGCGGGCCCCAGGTCCCAGTGCGGCTTGGGCTCGAAGTCGAACTCCGGGAGCTGGCCGATCGTCCGCAGGACGACGTTCTCCTCTTCCGATACGCCAAGCGGCGTGCGCTCATCCGGGATGTTGGGCAGGACGGCCGTTAGATCGTTCAGCGCCGCTTCGACGTCCGTCACTTCCCTGTCCAAAGCTGTGATCTTTTCCCCGACCTGGCGCATGGCTACGATCTTCTTTTCCCGTTCGGCCGCATCCTTCATTTTACTGATCTCTTTCGAGACCGTGTTGCGCTCGGCTTTGAGACCCTCCACCTGCGTGAGCAAAGACCGGCGTTTCTCGTCCAGCCGCAAAATGTCGTCGACGGGCGCCGCGTCCATCTGGCGGTTCCTGAGCGCCGTGCGGACAAGATCAGGTTTCTCGCGAATCAGGTTCAAATCTAACATGGTGCACCTCCATTGTGCGGAATAGAATACGCCCCCGGTCCGTTTGCAGGACGAGGGGGCGTCTCGTGGTGCCACCTGCTTTTGCCGCCATTGGCGGCCTTGGAGTGCGCTGTAACGGGCGCGCGCGTCCCTCTTACGGCTTTTCGTAGGACGACTAAAGTCGTCACTACGTTTCTCAAGCCCCTGCGAGGGCATCGGTGAAGTGGATTTCGCTGCCTGCCCGGCCATCTCACACTGACCGATGGCTCTCTGCTTTTGACGGGTTGAACAGCTACTTGTCTTCACGCTGTCTTATGGGGCATGATTATACACTCCCGTCGAAGTGTGTCAAGCGGGGCGCCAGTTCGCCGAAGAGGGCGGGAGCCGGACCGCATCTCCTCCAGTAACAAACATGCGCAGGAGACGTTTAACTCTATACACAAGTTGTGGTATATTTTGGTGGGAGCAATCATATGAATGAGCGTATTTTGATTATCGAAGACGATCAGCAAATATTGAAACTCCTTCAGCGCGGGCTGGCCTATGA
>JBAVVF010000090.1:0-3464 GCA_049697155.1 Anaerolineales bacterium | reverse complement strand
TCACTAACCCGCGCAAATGAATAAACTGTCCTTCCTCGCGCGCACTTCGCTGCTCGTCGCCTTCCTTTTCTTCCTGGATAAGATCCTGGCGCTCGTGCGCGCCAAGCTCAGCCTGGACGAGTTCGGTCTGACCAGCCAGTTCGATGCCTTCAACGCCGCCAACAACCTGCCCGACCTGCTCTTCGCCCTCATCTCGGGCGGCGCGCTTGCCATGGCGTTCATTCCGGTCCTTTCGAGCACGCTGACCATCAAAGGGCGCGAGGCGCTCTGGGATGTCTTTTCACGGGTCGCCAACATCGCGTTCCTCGGCACGGCGCTCATCTCGATCTTCGTGGCGATCTTTGCCGACCAGATCGTCCGGGCCGAGATCGGGATTACACCCGGCTTTACGCCCGAGCTTCAGACGCTGGTGGCGGAGCTGATGCGATTGAATCTGATCGCGACCCTGATCTTCTCGATCAGCGGACTGGTGATGGCCGGACTGCACGCCAACCAGCATTTCCTCTTCCCCGCTCTGGCGCCGATCATGTACAACGTTGGCCAGTTGTTCGGCATCACCTTCCTGGTGCCGCGCTTCGGAGTCCACGGACTGGTGTACGGTGCGCTGCTGGGGGCGATCCTGCACCTGCTGATCCAGGTCCCGGGACTGGTGAAGTACAAATTCCGCTGGACCCCGGCCGTCTCGATCAACAACCCCGAAGTGCTCGAGGCCTTCAAGCTGGTCGGGCCGCGCCTGCTGACCATGTTCATGATCCAGCTCATGTTCATCGCCCGCGACAACCTGGCCTCGCGCCTCGGCCAGGAAGGATCTGTCACTGCATTGACATACGGCTGGATGATCATGCAGGTTCCCGAGACTATCCTCGGGACGGCGATCGCGACCGCCCTGCTGCCGACCCTCTCGGAGCACGCGGCCCGCGGCAGCTGGGACGGATTCCGCCAGACCATCGAGAAAGCCATCCGGGTGCTGATCGCGCTGACTCTGCCGATCGCGGCCGTCATGGCCGCCGGAATCCACCCGCTGCTCCGGCTGGTCTTCGGCGGGTTGAATGAATCCGAGGCATTTCTGCTCACCTGGACGACGAGGATGTATCTCATCTCCCTGTGCGGATACAGCATCCATGAAGTGGCAGTCCGTGCATTTTATGCCCGCAAGGAAGCCTGGTACCCATTCATGGCGGTCGCCATCCGTCTGGCGATTTACCTGGCCATTGGCATCAGTATGCTGGTTTTCTTCCGGAGCGTCGGCGCGCCGGGCATCGCCATCGCCGAGATCGCATTGACCGTCGAGGCAATCATCCTCTTCATCTGGCTGAGCCGCAGGCTGCATGAGCCGCTGCGAATCGACGGGGCCCTGCTCAAAGGGCTGGGCGCGGCCCTCGTCGGCGGCGCGCTGACCTACGCGCTGGCACTGCGCGTACCCGGCTCCGCAGTGCTGACCGCCCTGCTGGGGATGGCCGTCGGCGGACTCGTCGCTCTCGCCATCATCTGGTCTGAAGTTAAATTGCTCCTGAAACTCTAAAATTAAGACGGCAGGCAGCCCCAAAAAGGCCTGTCGCCTTGGGATATAATTAAACCTATGTCTGAAAATCCTGGAAACACACAACCAAATACCCCAATGTCCGAAGACCTTGGAAGCACACAACCAAATGCCCCAATGTCTGAAAACCTTGGAAGTACACAACCAAATCTCCCCATAAAAAAGAAAAGCACGCGGGGACGCACGTTTTTCTTCAATGGTCTCGGAGTGATCGTCATCCTGGTCCTGGCCATCCTGGCGGGATATGGATCCGGGATTGGCGTCCGCAGGGATACAGAAACCTCTGTCATCTCACAGCAGCTCGGTCAGCAATATCAATATGCGCTGGTGGATATTGAATTTGGACGCTATGCCAATGCAAAGCAGCGGCTTGAATTCATCATCCAGCACAATCCCACCTTCCCGGGTGCGCAGGAAAAACTGACCCAGGTGCTGGTTTTGGGCAATATGCCGACGGCTACCATCACTCCGTCCCTGACGCCCACCCCGGATTTCAGCGGCGCGGAGCAGGCCTTTACGCAGGCCCAGCAGTTGATTGCTGCCCAGGATTGGGCCGGGGCGATCGGCGCGATCGACCAGATCCGGAAGCTCGATCCCACTTACAAGACTAGCCAGGTGGATGGGATGTATTACTTTGCCCTGCGGAACTATGGTTACTTTTTGATTACCCAGCAGGGTAATCTGGAGGGCGGCATCTATCAATTCACGCTGGCCGAGCGCTTTGGTCCGCTGGATGGGACTGCAAATGGTCTGCGCGAAGGCGCACGCTATTATCTGATCGGCGCTTCGTTCTGGGAGCTGGACTGGAAGCAGGCACTGCAATACTTCAATCAGGTGGCCGGGTATGGACTGTGGGACGGCACCTACACCGTCTCGCAGCGCATCCATCTGGCTTCCATGCGTTACGGCGATGAGCTGGTCGAGCAGGAAAGCTGGTGCGAGGCGGTCACACAATATCAGAACGCCCAGGCCATCGCGGCACTCGATGAGGTGGCCGCGGATGGCTTAACGCGGGCTTTTAAGGAATGCTACCCGGCAACCGCGACGCCCACTCTGGGGACTCCCGTGACCGAGCCTGCCACCACCGAACCAGTAGCAACCGAAACACCAGTAGTGACCGAAACGCCAGTAGTGACCGAAACGACTGCGCCCGGTAGTTGATGATCGCTTCTCCACCCGCTTGGGCGCTGGCCCTCACCTACTGGCTGCATCTGCTGGCCACCGTCACCTGGGTGGGCAGCCTGGCAGGCGTCTCCTTCCTGGTCCTGCCGGCCATGCAGCGCTCACTTAACTCAGATACTCAGCTGGTATTCATCGAAGCCATGCAAAAGAGGCTCGAGCCGATCGCATGGTTCAGCATGAGCCTGCTGGTCGTCACCGGACTGTTCCAGATGAGCGTCAATCCGCATTACGACGGCTTTCTTTCCCTCAGCACCCAATGGTCGCTGGCGATCCTCAGCAAACATCTATTGGGGATCGTGATGGTGGTCGTCAGTGCCATCCAGACCTGGGAAGTGATCCCCGCCATCCGGCGCGCGATCGTGCTGTCGAAAAAAAGCGGCGACGCCGAGGCGCTCGAGTCATTGCGGCGCCGCGAAGTCCTGCTCCTGCGCCTGAATTTTGGATTGTCGATCCTGATCCTGCTTGCCACTGCGTTTGCGCGCGCTTCGTAAATAACAAGCGGGTCGAGACCAGAATCAAAAACAGCCCCCCCTGACCGGGAATGGGCTGTTTTGCTTTATTCAATTCGACGCGTTGTTAGAGATTGTTTCTTAAAGACTCTTTGAGACACGGACACCACGGATTTACCCTGCGGGTACGATGTCACTGAGTTTCACGGAAAAAACCGTAATAAAAAGGCTCCTTTCCGTGGTTTCCGTGAAATCCGTGTACAAGCGAAGCAGTCCTGTGGATAAAAAAGACG
>JBAVVF010000089.1:0-1689 GCA_049697155.1 Anaerolineales bacterium | reverse complement strand
GCGCTGAAGAGCGGACGTTCGGTCTATGAGATTGTGCTGGAAAGAGGCTACCTCGACAAACACCAGCTGGACGATATCCTTTCCCCCGAAAATATGACTCGTCCCCGATACATCCACGGGCGCTAGGGACGCCCTTTTGACCTTTCGGGCATTATTTTCCGTTTCACGCAAAGGGGACAGCCGTCGCGTACATTGAGTTTCTGGTGTGATCCCTGGATGATAGTCATATCTGGCGCGGGCATCGTGTCTTGGGAACAGGGGCAGGTGCCGTCGCAGACTGTCGCGAGCGCGGCGTGCGAGGCGGGTCCGTGTTGGGCAGTACGTTGACCTGGTGCCCTCACACTATCTGGATGCCTACCCGTTCCAGAAGGTTGCAGCACAATTCGGCGCGGTATTTAATGAGTGGCTTATCCGGGCGATGTGAGTCGGAACCCGCACTGGTCAGCAAGTGATGGCGTTGGGCATACTCTTGATACATTTCTGTCTGGGCGGGCGTATGTAATGGATAATAGACCTCCAGTCCGTCAATCGGAACCTCCCGACGGAATTGGTCTAACAATTGAACATCATAGTTCACAAAACCATCGTCCCGGCCGGGGTGAGCGAGCAGGCATACGCCCCCGCTCCGGTGAGCTGCATCCACTATCGCTGCTGGATCGTTTGTCTCAAACGTGCATCCTGCTTCCATAACAAGTTTCCCTGCCGAAGGTTCGCCGAGTCCATAGCCATGTTCTTTTAGGGCGGCGACCAGGGCGTGCGGCTGTTCCGAACTGGGTTTGGTTAAGAGGTCCGACAATGCCTCGGAGGGGAGAGTGTAGCCCTGCCGTTGCAGGTTCTCGTAGACTTCCCGGGTATTCTCTTGTTGACGGCGCAACAGGTCCTGGGCTAAGTCGTTCAAGGCGTTATGGTTGGGATCAAACCCAAAGCAGAGCAGGTCGGTCATCTCGCTCTTCCAGGTGGTGGTCATTTCAACGCCCACGAGCACAGGCAGGTGTTTTTCAAGCGCCAGTTGTTGAATGACTGCAACAGTATCCGCGCGATCATGATCGGTAATAGCCGCCAGGTCAAACTGTTCACGGAGCAAATAGTCAAGCAACGGCTCCAGTGTCCAACGGCCATCACTGTAGATGGTATGCAGGTGGAGATCAATAGCCGAATCGGCGGCGAGATTAAGACCAGTTGTGGACAAGTTCACAAGAAAACTCCTTCCTGAACTACATCTATGCGGATTGCTTCTGGCAATAAGCCGCCCAACGGTGTGCGGCCTGCCCTGCATGCTCTTTGCGGAGTACCTGTTGGTGGTTTCGACAGGCTCAATCCGGCGGGGCGGGATGAGACAATGCCATTTTGCCGTAACCAGCTTGAGCCGAAAAACCTGCTTGAAATCGTGGAAATATAACGTGGTAACTAAGAGGCTATCCGTAAATTCATTCTCAAAACCTAGTTGCCGTCATTGCGAGGAGGGTGCTTGTCCCGACGAAGCAATCCCTCACTCCATTTCGCCTGTAATTTTGTATGAGACACCTGCACCCACCGCAGGTGCGGTGTTGCTTCGCCCTACCGGGCTCGCAACACTTGCACCGGGCGCAAGTGCCGGTGTGACGGTGCCAGAAGTGTTTGAGGTATTTTACGGATAGACACTAATTGTTATTATCAGGATTTGTCTTGCCATCCGCCAGCATCTGATTC
>JBAVVF010000088.1:0-5961 GCA_049697155.1 Anaerolineales bacterium | reverse complement strand
GCTGGAGCTTTCAAAGAGCTTTTCGATGGTTCTGCCGGGCTGGCAGTGGATCGAGAGAGTCAGCCGATCATTGGCGGCATCGGACAGGTTTACCGAGTCGAGACGATGCAGGGGCATGTATTGCCAGACGCCGCCGTAGCGGTCCGTGGCCTTTCGGCCGCGCTCCACGTCCCGGATCAGGATCAGCTCGCGGTCCGTGACGACGGTCAGGTGTGCCGGAGACAAAGTTTTGTAAAAAGTTTTGCCGAACACGGTCAGGAGGGATTGGCGGATTTCCGGCTGCAGGAGGATTTGGAGGACGGTTTCCCCGGGGATCAGGCTCTCCCGGCCGTAGTTCATAAATTTGAAGTTGGCTGTCGCGAGGCTGTCGAATTTATCTCTTTCGGCCGCCAGCACGGCCTTGTCCACAGGCCTGGGCGCAGGACGCATCTTCTTGAGGATCGGCTCGAAATAGCGCAGGCTGGTGGTATTGAATTCGATCGTCGAGAGGCCTGCCTCTCCCGCGCTTGTTTTGCCGCTGATCGTCAACCAGGCGTCCAGCAGGACGACGCCCACCTCGACCCCGTAAACATCGCGGTATGCATACCGGCTTGCGTCGATCTGGTTCCCGTCACGCTCGAAAACATAGATGGCATCGTCCGTGTCGCAAACCAGTTTCTCTGTCGTCTTGCGCAGGAATTTATCGAGCGGAGGGGTCAATATAACGTAGGGGAAGTGCTGCCGGGTGTCGAAGTGTCTGTCGAAGAGGTTTCTGTACACAGAAGGGATATCCTCCCGGGACTCGATGACCTTCGACCAGGCCGCCATGGTCTGCCTGGCGGCGGTGATGACCGTGTTCTCGCTCTGCGAATCCTGTGACATGTAAAACTTATTCTACACCCAAAGAGCGCGGGCCTGCCGCAATGACCTGCTCGATTAGCTCAACAACCTTCCCGGCACATAGTTCCTGGGTATGCAGAGTGGTCAGCCAGTGGTCGGCGGCGGTAAAGATGTCCTCGTCGGGGCGCGGGGTGTCGAGGGCCTTTTTCAGGTCGCGGGTGTTGCCGCCATCGAGCTCGATGAACATACGCAGCATGGCCATGTGACTATAGCCGGCGCGGCTCAGCATGCGGATGATCCGCAGACGTTCGATCTCGCGTTTGCCGAAGAGACGGTAGCCGTTGTAGGAATTGCGCCGCACGCGGAGGAGTCCGTTGCGCTCCCAGTTGCGGATGACATCCAGGCTGATGCCCAGCAGCTTTGAGACTTCCCCGATCGCCAGCGGATCCTCGTCAGCGTCCGCGGCCATGCTTTGGGCCCAGTGTTCGAGCAGATCCGCGGCCTGATCCGCCTGTCCCAGCTCGGCCTTCACGAAGTGCAGGTGTTCGCGCGCTTTATCCAGCGCGCCCTGCCAGTCACCTGTTCTGGCGCTCTCGATGATCTCCCTGCTCGAGGCGCGCAATTCCCGGCCCGGATATTCGGAAGCGTAGATCAGGCGCGCCAGGCGGAGACAATCGAGGTGGTGCGGGGTGAAGAGACGATATCCGGATGGACTGCGCTCGACGGGCGGCAGCAAACCCCAATCCACATAGCGGCGCACCGTGTTGGGGTGAACGCCGACGGCTGTGGCAAGGTCAGAGGTGCGCAGGTATTTCATGAAGGGGAATTATATACGGTCAGTGCAGCCGCGCCGGCAGGCCTGCTCTCCTTCCAAAAACATGAACGGACATGAAAAACATGTCCGTTCATGTTTACTATTGAACCGTTATATCAGACACATGATTTACGGCTGGAATGGCGGGTAGGCATTTTGGACTAACTGAACGAACTGTGCCTGGAACCAGCGTCCCGAAACCGGTGCGCCGGGTAAAGCGCCCGACAGACTATTGCCGTTGAGCGAGTTGCCGGTGTACGTTGGATCGCACATCCGGTCGAAGCCCTTGCCGCCGGGATTCTCCGGGCCGACGGGAACCAGCGTGCTGGAGCCATCCGACTCACCCGGAGGCTTGACCCACACGAAGGCATCGATCCCGGTCATTGGGTTGGCTGCCGGACGCGCGCCGATACCGGCACCGGACTGGTTGCACCAGTTGCCCTTGTGGATGCGCTGGTCGATGCGGGTTGCCATCACGAACGTGCGCAGGTCGGTCGAGGTGCTCGGACCCGTCGGCCGGACAGTTCCGCCCCAGCCATTGCGCGAAGTATCGATGATCATACCGATGCTGGTTGGATACGGATCGCTGCCGGTCGTCAGCGCGGTGCGCAGGGCCATGAGATACGGCTGTTCATCGATGTAATCATTGTAGTCGTACCAACCCTGGAGCGACCGGACCGGCTGTCCGCCGACCATCGTGTTCGCATCCATGTAGGGTTCATCCTGCGGATTATAGTTGGCGGTATTGCTGATGAAACCGTCGATTTTGCCGATGCCGCCCGGGACACCCTTACCGACGTTTTTGAGCTGCGTCACGAACGGGTTGAAGTTCGAGGGCCAGCCAACCCAGGCCGCGTGCGCCACATCGATGTAGGCGTAGGTATTGCTGAGTGAGCGCAAGGTTCCGATCGCATACTGGACGCCCTGTGTATACGCGCCCGTCGATTGGGCTTCAGCGCATTTGGGGAAGCTCAGGTTGGTGATCAGATTGGGCAAAGAGTCCGGCTCGATGACCATAACGATCCGCAGATTGGCATATTTCGGCTGGCTGATCGTGCTGTAAATCACGTCGATATACTGGGTCTTGTAGATATTAAGACCATCCTGGGCGATCAGCAGTTCGCCGTTCGAAGCCAGGGCCGAGCAATCGCGGTTGGGCAGGTCATAGACGACGATGCCGATCGCGTTGGCGCCCTGCAGGAGTGCCTGATCCAGGTGACCGGCCAGGCTTCTGGGATAACCGTTCGTGCCATTGACGGCCGCGATACTGTCAAGCCAGACGAAGGTCGGGTAGTTCGCCACCTGTCGCATCAGGGGAGCCAGCGTACCACCCTGCAGATTTGCCGCGGCATTGACGGAGGCAGTGTAATCCACGTTGCGGTAGAAGGTCGCGCCCACGAAGGGATTGTCCAGGTGTGTGCCCGGAGGAGGATTAGTGGGTGTGCGCGTGGGTGTGTTGGTGGGACCGCCGGGGGTCGGTGTGCGGGTGGGAGTGTTCGTCGGTCCCTGCGGGGTATTCGTGCGAGTGGGCGTAAACGTGGGCAGAGGTGTCCCACCGGGCTCGCTGCCCCAGACCCGGCCGCCGCTGACGTAGGCGGGGATCGTGGTCCAATCGGAGTAGCTGGCCGGCAGTGTGCCCGTACCATGCCACCAGTCATTGGTGCCGCTGTAGGTGCTGCCCCAGCTGTTCAAGTGCAGAGACGTCTGATATTCCCAGGATTGACCGGCCGGCAGTGAGGCAGTGCCATAATTCACAGTGAAGTAATAGGTTGTGCCTGAAAACTGCGTAGGACCGGATAGGGTCGACACGCCGGATTGATCGTAATACTTTTCCAGCAGGTAGCCGGAAGCAGCGTTCGAACCATCGGTCGTGAAGTAGATCCGTACCGTGATATTCGAGAGCGCGCTCGCGCCGGTGTTCTGCACTCGATAGCGGAATGCCGACTGCTGGTTATTGTCCGTGCCGCCTGCCATGACCTGCACCTTCAAATTGCCGGTCCCGGGTGTGGGAGTGCGGGTTGGGGTGAAGGTCGGACCCGAAGGTGTATTCGTGCGGGTAGGAGTCCGCGTGGGTGTGAAAGTGGGGCCGGTGGGAGTGTTGGTCCGGGTGGGTGTCCGCGTGGGTGTGAAGGTCGGGCCCGGAGGTGTGTTGGTCGGCCCGCTTCCGCCGGGGGGTGTACCCCAGACGAGCGTCCCGTTCCGGTAAAGGGTTACGCGATCCCAATCTGCAAAGGCCGTCTTGGTGGGATCGAAGGAGTAATCGCCGGTCTCCGTGTAATTGGACCAGTCGGATTTGGCAACGCGGGCCTGAATCTCACCGCTCTGGCCGCCGGCCGGAATGGAACCCGCCGCAGCGGAGAAGCCAACTTCCAGATAGAAGTTCGCCCCGGTCTGGGCCGGGCTAACCGCGACGAACGTGCCCGTCACGTTGCTGCAGCCGCCGCCGACTCCTGACCAGTCGCAGTAGAAGTTCTGGCCGGCGCTGCCTTCGCGCGTGAACCAGTAGCGGATCTTCAACTCGCTCAACGGCACACTGCCCGTGCCTGTGTTGCGGATGTTGAAGTGCGGCTTGATCTGATTGTCAGTTGCACTGGTGTCGGCCGCGCGATACTGGACTCTGAGCGTGGTCGGCCCGCTGGGAGTATTCGTTGGGCCGCTGGGAGTATTCGTACGGGTGGGCGTCCGCGTGGGAGTATTGGTCGGGCCGGTCCCGCCGCCGGGCAGATTGTCGTTGCGGTGCTGGTACAGGAAGTCTTTCGTGAACTGTCCCATGTAATTCTCACCGCCGAGCAGGTTGTAGCTCGTGTCGAACATCACCGGCTGCCACCATTGATCGAACACCCAGGCGGTCCAGCTCAAGCCTTTGGATTCCAGATAGGTGCTGAAGGGAATGCCATAGCCTGAGAGGGTACCGCTGGTGGGCGTATTCCCACCCTGCTGCCAGCCCCATTCCGTCACGAAGAAGGGCACTGAATTGGCAGCGTTCCCAAACCAGGAATCCCAGGTGCTCTGCCCGCCATGCTGCGGGTAGATATGCGCCACATACACGAGATTGCTGCCTGTGAAGGGAGAGCTGGCGGCGCTGGAAAGGTTCTGGGACCAGCGCGGCCCGCCGATCAGAATCAGGTTGTTGGGGGCATGCGAGCGGATGATGTTCACCCAGGGCTGCGCCCACTGCTTCCAGGTGGCCCAGTTGTCGGGGTTCATCGGTTCGTTGTACAACTCAAAGATCACATTGGGAACGTTGGCGTATTTGGGCGCCACGTAATTCCAAAAGGCGCGCGTGGCGGTATCCACGGTGCTGTTGTTGTAATCTGCGATGTAGTGCCAGTCGATGATGCAGTAGATCTGGCGGGCCACACAGTTCTGAATGGCCGGGTTCAGATGGTCGTTGAAGTAGGCGTCGGGGTTGGCCAGCCAGCCCGGCGTCTCATCAATTGCATTGGGGTAGACCGGGAAGCGCACGACCCGCGCGTACCAGCCGTCCGCCTCGTTGGTGACCATATTGGTCATTTCCACGGCGTCACGCGGGCGCGTATCCGCAACGCCCACATCGACCAGCGAGACGCCTCGCAGGACCACATTATTGCCGGCCGGGTCTTTGATAAACCTGCCGGAGACACTGAGCCACGGCGTGTTGATGGCATGAGCCACATCGGCTGGCAGTACAACAAACGACGCCAGCATAGCCAGCAACAGCAGGAAAGTTAACGTACGTATCTTCAAGCGTTGAAACATATCGGTTCTCCTTTTGTATTTATGTCCAGCTTGCCGGATGAGACGATCCACAACTGTTGTTCAATCCAACGTGGAAATCGTCCCATACCGGGACATGCACAGTACAGTGAACCCCAGCCACCTCCTCAAAAGGGCCAGGAGTAGGGGCGGATCGCACTCTGCGACGATCCGCCCTTACACATGGTTTTATGGTTCTGTTCCCCAGACGAGCACACCGTTGCGATAGAGTGTCACATGTGTCCAGTCGGCGAAGGAGACCTTCGTGGGGTCGAAGGAGTAGTCGCCGGTCTCGGTGTAGTTGCTCCAATCGGACTTGGCAAAGCGGGCCTGGATCTCGCCGCTCTGGCCGCCCGCGGGGATCGAGCCGGCCGCCGCGGTGAAGCTGACCTCCAGGTAGAAGTTCGCGCCCGTCCGGGCCGGGTTGACTGACACAAAAGCTCCGCTCAGGTTGCTGCAGCCTACTGCTGACCAGTCGCACCAGAAGTTCTGGCCGGCCGTGCCTTCGCGCGTGAACCAGTAACGGATCTTCAACTCGCTCAGCGGTACGCTGCTCGTGCCCGTGTTGACGATGTTGAAGTGCGGCTTGATCT
>JBAVVF010000087.1:0-10196 GCA_049697155.1 Anaerolineales bacterium | reverse complement strand
CGCTGTAATTGGCAAGCAGGCCCAATACTTCTCGACCGGTCCTACACCGACGCCGACTGCCACGAACACTCCCGGGCCGACGCCAACCGCTACGAGCACTCCGCCCGGCGGCACCACGATCTTCTTCGACAACTTCGAGACGAACCTGGGCTGGGTAGGCAACCCCAGCGGCACCGATACTGCCACCCTCGGAGTGTGGGAACGCGGTGACCCGGAAGCAGTCAACTACAACGGGGCCAAACAACTGGGGACCACCGTCAGCGGCACCAACGATCTGGTCACGGGCCGCCTGGCGGGCAGCTCGGCGGGTGCCTACGATCTTGATGGCGGGGTGACCTCCATGCGTTCGCCGTCCATCAGCCTCACCGGAGGCAGCAGCTACGCGCTGTCCTTCAGCTACTACCTGGCGTACTCATCCAATGCCACCAGCGCCGATTATTTCCGGGTGCGGATCGTCTCCGGCGCGAACACCACGACCGTCTTCGAGCGTCTCGCCAGCGCCACAGATGTGGATGCCGCCTGGACGACCCAGACCGTCAACCTGAACGCCTTCGCGGGTCAGACGATCCAGATCCTGATCGAAGCTGCAGATGCCGGTACTGCCAGCCTCGTCGAAGCTGGCGTGGACGATGTGAGAGTCACGCGCTAAAAGAATGGATTGAGTATTTTCTCACCACGGAGAACACGGCACTCTACGAATGTGCTTCGCGAAGTTCACGGAGAGTTTTTTAAAATTCCTCTGTGTTCTCCGTGGTAAAGATATCAGGCAACCCCCAAAATTATCCGCTCCTGCAGATGATACATTTGGAATAGCGAACAAATGTTCCTTATACTATAGTTAGATATGCTGACTGACGTCCAAACTCTTCAGGACCATTCCGAACGCATCGAGGATGTTGTGGACTATATCCACAGGCACATCAGCGAACCGCTCGACCGGGAAACGCTGGCATCGATCGCGGGTTTCTCCATCCCCCATTTCCATCGGGTCTTTACCGCCCACGTGGGCGAAAGCGCGATCGGCTACATCCGCCGCATGCGCCTGGAACGGGCCGCACGGAAACTACGCATGGGTGCAGTGGATATCACCGAAGTGGCACTGGCGGCCGGCTACGACACCCATGCCGCCTTTAGCAAAGCCTTCAGGCAGCAATTCGGTCTCAGTCCCAGTGAGTTTCGTCAGCTTGACTGTTGGATAGCCACACAACTTCTGAGGAAAGGATAAGTTTATGAAGATCAAACTGGCCAGCGTATCCATCGATGATTACGACAAAGCATTACAGTTTTATACGGAGATTTTAGGGTTCGCGAAAAAGCAGGACATCCCGCTGGGAGAGGGCGTCCGCTGGATCACCGTGGTTTCCCCGGAGGAGCCAAATGGCACGGAACTGCTGCTCGAGCCCAATGCCGGTTACCCTGCCATGAAAGCGCTCAAGGAATCTCTGATGAAGGACGGCATCCCCTTTACGGCATTCCAGGTGGGAGACGTCCAGCAGGAATACGAGCGCATGCGAAACCTGGGCGTGGAGTTCACCATGGAGCCAACGAACATGGGCATGAGCACTGCGGCGATATTCAATGATACCTGCGGCAATCTCATCGAGATCTACCAGCTCAACTCAGTATAGCAAAAGGCCGAATCAAAAAGCGGAGACAGTCCTTGTCTCCGCTTTTATTTTGCAGCTTTCACTAGAACAACAGCAGCACTGCGCTGCTTGCCCAGGCAAACAGGAACTGCGGCACGAGGCTGATGACCACGGTTGCAATGGCTGTGGCAATCGTCGTCAGGTCGAGGAAGGGCTCGCGCTCGGTCTCTGGCTCGCCATCGCGCATGTACATGATCACGACCACGCGCAGGTAGTAGTAGGCGGAGATCAGCGAGGTCAGCACGCCGATGATGGCCAGACCTGTGAACCCGCCCGCAATCACCGCCCGGAAGAGATAGAGCTTGCCAACCAGCCCGATCGTGGGTGGAAGACCAATGAGAGAGAGCATAAAGATCGCCATCGCCGCGGCGTGGACAGGATGCTTGCGCGCAAGCCCGGCGTAGTCGTCCAGATCCAGGCCTTTGCCTGTTTCCTTTTCCAGGGCAATGACCACGCTCCACGCGCCAAAGTTCGTGATGGCATAGGCAACCAGGTAAAAGAGTCCTGCAGCGATGGAGACTGGCGCGACATCCGGATTTCCATACGGCACGAATGCCATCAGGATATAGCCTGCATGGGCGATACTGGAGTACGCCAGCAGCCGCTTGATGTTGGTCTGTGCGATGGCGATGACGTTGCCGAGGATCATCGTCAGCGCGGCCAGCGCCCAGAAGATGCCTGTCATGTCGGCCGCGATGGACGGGAAGGCTGTCGCGAACACACGCAGTAGCGCGGCGAAGCCGGCGATCTTCGCCCCCGACGACATGAAGGCCGTCACGGCAGAGGGCGCGCCCTGATAAACATCCGGCGTCCACATGTGGAAGGGCACCACGGCAACCTTGAAGCCGAGTCCGACCAGGATGCCGGCCGCGCCGATGGATAACAGGACCAGGTTCGCGGTCCCGCCTGAAGCGGCGGCCACGATCGCGGCCAGGTTGGTCGAGCCGGTCGCGCCGAAGACCAGCACCGTCCCGTAGACGACAAATCCTGTTGCGAATGCGCCGAGCAGGAAGTATTTGAGCCCGGCTTCTTCCGATTCGGGTTTGGGGCGGGCAAAGGCCGCCAGGACGTAAAGCGGGATGGAAAGGAGCTCCAGAGCCAGGAAGACAATGATCAGGTCGGCGGCCTGGGCCATCAGCATCATGCCCGTGATGCTGAAGAGCAGGAGGGTGTAGTATTCGCCGCGCTCGAGCCCCATCCGCCTGACGTAGCCATAGGCCAGCGCCACACCCAGCAGACCGCTGACGAGCAGCAGGGCATTGACGAAGATCGAGAAACCATCGCGCACGACCATGCTGTTGAAACCCGTGGCGGTCTCCTCGCCAATTTGCAGCAGTGTGAAGCCCAGCGCGATGGCCAGCCCCAGAGCTGCCAGCAGAGCCGTGATCCCCTTGCGGGTGCGTGGAATCCAGAGATCGACCAGCAGCAAGGCAGCGGCCCAGACGGTCAACAGGATCAGCGGATAGATGGTGGAGAGATCAGTTTGGGTCATGATGTTTTAGCGGATCGCCACACTGGAAAGGCTGTCGACCAATTGGGTCACCGCGGGCGCCATCAGGTCGAAGAACGGCTTGGGATACAGACCGATCCAGAAGATGAGGATGAGAATGGGAACCATGATCGCGATCTCGCGCCAGTTGAGGTCCCGAATACCACGTCCATGGCTCTTGACCTCATCCACGATCTCGCCCTGGGGACCGAGGAACATCTTCTGGAACATGAAAAGGATGTACACCGCGGCCATGATCACGCCCAGGGCCGAGATGGCTGCGAACCAGACGGTACCCCAGGCAGTGTATGCTCCACCCGGGACCGTACCTGCCCCCCATGCACCGAGCAGGATGGTGAACTCACCCACAAAGCCGTTGAGTCCGGGCAGCCCCATCGACGAGAGCGCGACGATCAGCATGATCGTCCCAAAGATCGGCGTGATTTTCCATAACCCGCCGTAAACCCGTAGCTCGCGTGTATGCGTCTGCTCGTAGATCATGCCGACCAGCAAAAACAACGCGCCCGTGCTGAGACCGTGATTGACCATCTGCAGGATTGCGCCCTGCATACCCTGTGAATTGAGCGCGAACAGACCGAGCATCACGAAACCAAGGTGGCTCACCGAGGAATACGCGACCAGTTTCTTCACATCCGCCTGGGCATAGGAGACTGCCGCGCCGTAGATGATGCCAATGGTCGCCAGGAGCGCGATCCAGGGCGCGGCCCGGACGGCAGCCTCCGGGAAGAGCGGAATGTTGAAGCGCAGGAAACCATAGGTACCCAGCTTCAGCATGACACCCGCCAGGATCACGGAGCCGGCCGTCGGCGCCTCGACGTGGGCATCGGGCAGCCAGGAGTGCAGCGGCCACATTGGAACCTTGATGGCGAAGGCAGCCGCGAAGGCCAGGAACAGCCACATCTGTGTCGTTGGGTCAATCCGAACGCCAATAAGATCGGGGACCGAGAACGTATTCCCTGCAATCCCCAGCCACAGGATCGCCAGCAGCATCAGGATGGAACCGGCCATCGTATATAGGAAGAACTTGATCGCGGCATAGATGCGGCGCGGCCCACCCCAGATGCCGATCAGGAAGTACATCGGCACGAGTGTAAATTCCCAGAAGATGTAGAAGAGGAATAAGTCCTGGGCCAGGAAGACTCCCATCATGCCGATCTCGAGCAGGAGGAAGAAGACCATGAAATCCTTGACGCGGTCTTCAACGGCCGTCCACGTGGAAAGGATGGAAATCGGCGTGAGGAAGGCCGTCAGCAGCACGAGCAGGATGCTCAGTCCATCCACGCCAAGGTAATACTGAATGTTCCATCCGGCGACCGTGATCCAGTCGTATTGGGCGACCAGCTGCAAACCCGCATTGGAGGCCCTGAACATCGTCAGCACCCAGATCGAAAGCCCGAAGGTGACCAGGCTGGTGATCAGCGCCGTCCAACGCAGGGCATCCTTTCGCTCGCTCGGGATGAAGAACAGGATCAGGATCCCGACCAGTGGGAAGAAGGTGAGAAGCGTCAAAGGTTCAAAAAGAAATTCCATGTTTTATCCTCGAATTCCCCTCTCTCAAAAGGAGAGGGGTAAGGGGTGAGGGGTTACTTCAAAATCAAATACCCGACAATAAGAACAACACCCAGCAAAACAGACAGGGCGTACGAACGTACGAACCCGTTCTGGATCTTGCGGAAGTTCGCCGATAGCCATTGCGTGACCGTGCCCAGGCCGTTCGCGACCGCGTCGATGCCGCGCTGATCGGCATAGCGATTCAACCCGATGTTGCTGATCCAGTTGTAGGTTCCGGCGATGACCGTCTCGTGGAACCAGTCGTGCCAGAAGCGCCAGTCGATCACGTCGGCCAGGAATTGAGATACTTTCACAAACGGCGTGACGATGATGGCATGGTAGAGCTCGTCCACAAACCACTTGTTTTCCGCGCCGGTGAAGACGGGGCCGAGAGGCCTTTTCAAAGGATCAATTTGCCCGGCCCGGAGCGGGCTGCGTCCATAGATGAACCATGAAACCAGGATGGCAAGTAACGCCAGTCCGGTTGAGATCCCCGCGACCCCATAGTCAAGCGGCAGCGACTCGACTTCATGCAGCGTATATTCCAGCCAGTGTCCAAGGTTGTGGAAACCTTCGAAAGGCAGGTTCAGCGCCCCGCCGACGAGGGACAGGAATGCCAGCACCATCAACGGCACGGTGATCACCCGCGGGCTTTCCTCGGCGTGGGCCGCGGCTTCGTGGCGAGGCTCACCGAAGAAGACCATCCAGATCTGTCTTCCCATGTAGAAGGCCGTAAAGAAAGCAGCGATCGTCAACAGCAGATAAATGAACGGATAATGTCTGCTTGCATCCAGGAGGATCTCATCCTTCGACCAGAACCCCGCGAACGGGACGATCCCGGCCAGCGCCAGCGTCCCGATCATGTAGAGCCAGAAGGTGACGGGCATGGTCCGGCGCATCCCGCCCATGTTGCGCATGTCGTTCGGGTCGAACGCTTCGACTTCGGGCTTCGCCCTCCGCTCAGCGCGAATCTCCTCTGAATGATTTCCTTTGTGCTCTTTGTGTCCTTTGTGGTGAGAATGTTCCACATGATGATGACCGCGCTCCACGCCGAGGATCACCGACCCCGCCGAAAGGAACAACAGTGCCTTGAAGAAGGCATGTGTCACCAGATGGAACATCCCCGCCATGAAGGCGCCCATCCCCACGGCCGCGACCATGAAACCAAGCTGACTGATCGTCGAATAAGCCAGTACCTTTTTGATGTCATACTGCCCGACGGCAATCGTCGCCGCGAAGAGAGCCGGTACCGCACCGGTCATGGCGACGATGTATTGCGCATCCGGCACAAGCGTGTACAAGGGTGCCGAACGCGTGACGAGATAGACGCCCGCTGTCACCATGGTCGCGGCATGGATCAGGGCCGAGACCGGGGTCGGGCCGGCCATCGCGTCGGGCAGCCACACGTACAGGGGAATCTGCGCCGATTTGCCGGCCACACCCACCAGCATGAAGAGCGTGATGGCAAGGATTAGACCGGGAGCAACAGACTCAGCCGCGGCAAAGACCCGGTCGAACTGGAAGCTGCCGAAGGCCCAAAACATAATGAAGCCCGCGATCAGAAAGCCAAAGTCGCCGATCCGGTTGACGATGAATGCCTTTTTGGCGGCATTCGAGTTGGCCCAGGAGGGTCGTCCGAGGGTGTCCAGCTCGAACCAGAATCCAATCAGCAGGAAGGAGCACAGGCCGACCCCCTCCCAGCCGACGAAGAGCATCAGGTACGAGTCGCCGGCCACGAGGATCATCATCATGGCGATGAAGAGGTTGAGGAAGACGAAGAAACGCGGGTAACGCCCCGGGTCATTCTTGAAACGCACGTCTTCGTGCATATACCCGATGGCATAGATGTGGATCAGAGTCCCGACGCCGGAGACGACCAGCATCATCGTCGTGGAGAGCGAGTCGACCCGGAACGTCCAGTCGAGCTGCAGCGTACCAATATGAATCCACTCCGCCAGCCGCCAGCGGAGCACTTCCCCATGATTGGCCGAAACGGAATAAGCCAGCAGCACAGAAACGACAAACGCCGCTCCGGATGCCAGGCTTGCAATCATACCGACAGCTTTTTCACCCCAGGATCGTTTCACAAGCCAGCTTCCCAAAATGATATTGGCGAGCAGTCCGATAACAGGTGCAAAGACCAGCCAGGGGGCCAGGTATAAAAATCCATAGTTTGCGGTTTCAGCTAAGTGCATAGCATTCTCGTTTTCTTCGGTGGTCGAGTAGACATGAGCGCAGCGAATGTCATATCGAGACCACCATCTTCGAAGTAAATTTCATATTTGCCCACAACTCGTTGGTCTCGATACGGACTGGGAAAAGCGCCCAGTCCTACTCGACCAACGGTCTTTTATCCCTTCAAACTGCTGATCTGGTCCACGTCGATGCTGCGCTTGGACTTGAAGATCTCCACAATCAGCGCCAGGCCTACCGCCACTTCCGCGGCAGCCACGGCAATGACGAAAAACACAAAGATCTGCCCGCTGAAGCTTTGGATGACACTGCTGAAGGCGACCATCGCAAGGTTGGACGCGTTCAGCATCAGCTCAACGGACATGAAGATAATGAGGGCATTCCGGCGGATGAGTACGCCCAGCGCGCCGATGGTGAACAGGATTGCAGAAAGAACGATGTAATAATTGATTGGGACCATTAGCCGTGCACCCTTTTCTCCCGGCGGGTCAGCACGATCGCACCGACCATGGCGACCAGCAGCAGGATCGACGTGACTTCGAAAGGCAGAAGATAATCCCGGAAGAGCACCTTCCCCAATTCCACCAACGCGGCCGGCTCGTTCGCGGACGCGCTCGGAGCAGCCACCTGGCCGGTCAGGCCGGCGCGGCTCAGGAAAATAAACGTCGATTCGGCCGCCAGCGCGAGCGCCAGTATGCCAGGCAATATCAGATCGCGTCTCTTGAGCTCAGCCGAAATCGCTTCCGCACCGAGCAGCATGATCACAAACAGGAACAGCACCATGATTGCACCGGCATAGACCGTGATCTGCGCCATGGCAATGAACGGCGCGCCCAGCAGCAGGTAGAAGACGGCCACTGTAACGAAGTTCAGCACCAGGAACAGGGCCGAATAGATGGCATTGCGGCTCAGCAACATGCCGATGGCCGTGGTGATGGCAATGAGAGAAAGAATAAGGAAGAAAACTAAATCAAGAGTCATAATCACCTTACATGAGTGAACAAGTAGACAGGTACACAGGTAGGCAGGATGCGAATCCTGTTTTACCTGTGTACTTTTTACTTGTCTACTTTTTTACCTGTGTACCTCATACCTGCCTAGTCCTGCGGATTCTGCATCAGCGGCACGGACCGTCTGTTGTACTTGCCGGGTTCCGTCTTTTGCGGGGTCAGCATCTCCGCCAACGGGACAGACTCCAGCAGCCTATCCTTGGTATAGATCGCCGAGCGGCGGTCGAAGAACGAGAGCTCGTAGTTATCTCCGAGCACAATCGCTTCGGTGGGACAGGCATCTTCGCAATAGCCGCAAAAGATGCAGCGGAGCATGTTGATTTCATAGGTGGAGGCGTAACGCTCTCCGGGTGAGAAACGCCTTTCGTCCGTGTTCTCGCCGGCTTCCACGAAGATCGCGTCCGCCGGGCAGGCCGCCGCGCACAGCGAACAGCCAATGCATTTTTCAAGACCATTCTCATAACGCTTCAGTACATGCCGTCCACGGAAGCGCTGGCGGACCTGACGTTTCTCTTCCGGATATTGAATCGTCACCGGGCGCTCGAACATCATCTTAAGCGTGGTCCAAAGCCCGCGCATCAGCTCCCAGACAGGATCAAGCACGCTCATACGCTTTTCTCCTCAACTCACGGTAAATTATTACAACAGTAAAAACGCCTACAAGTCCTGAAATGATTGGAATGCTCCAGATGAACAGGGGGTTCACATCTTCCGCCAGTAAAATCCCTGCGGCCGTAATGAAGGCAATTGCCAGCGATAAAGGCAGCAACACCTTCCAGCCAAATGCCATCAGACGGTCGTAGCGGATGCGGGGCCAGGTGGCACGTATCCAGATCATGAAGAACAAAAGTACCACCACTTTCAAAAGTAGATAGATCGGTCCCAGCCACCAGAAACGATCCACACTGAGGATGCCACCCCATACGTCCTTCAAGAACCAGAACTCACGATAGCCGCCGAAGAACAACGTTGCTGCGATCATAGAGATCACGATCATTTTTTGATACTCTGCCATGAAGAACAGAGCGAACTTCATGCCGGAATATTCGGAGTGATACCCGGCGGTCAGTTCCTGCTCGGCTTCGGGCATATCAAACGGGGCGCGGTTGACCTCCGCCAGGGTCACGATCAGGAAGACCAACGCCCCCACTGGCTGAAGGAACGCAAACCACATATCGCGCTGCTGTTCCACAATCTCCTGCAGACTCATCGAGTCTGCCAGGATGATGGCAGTCACAAACATGAGCCCCAGGGAGAGCTCATAGGAAAGCATCTGTGCGGTAGAACGCAAACCGCCGAGCATCGCATATTTATTATTCGAAGACCAGCCCGCCAGCACAATTCCATAGACAGCGATGGATGCAATTGACATCAAATACAGAACGCCGACGTTGACGCTTGCAACCGAAAGAGAGATCTGGCGGCCGAACAATTCCACATCCGGTCCAAAGGGAATGACCGCCCCGAGAATAATGGAAGGGACCATCGTAATGACCGGCGCCCAGAAGAAAAGGATCCGGTCGGCCTTGGCAGGCACGAGTTCCTCTTTGAAGATCAGTTTCACCGCATCGGCAATGGGCTGAAGCAGTCCCATCGGTCCAGCGCGGTTGGGACCGATGCGCGCCTGAATGCGTGCCAGGGCCCGACGTTCATACCAGGTCAGGTAGGCAAAACCCGTCAGCAGCGCGAAGATCACGAACAGCGATTTGACTAACCACTCAAGCCAGAGAGTCCAATCCGATAACATCATTTCACCTATGTCCCCTTTGGGGATTGCGGGCGCACTTTGGCCGGGACAGGCTCACGAATGGCCAGCCCCATGCTGCGCGGCACGAGCGCCACGCCCACTGAGATCGTCTCGTCGAGCGTCACCGTCGCATCGCCGCTGACGCCGTTGAAACTGACATTGACCAGCTGTCCGGCTTCCAGGCCAAGGCTTTTGGCAGCCTCGGGGTGCAGAGCGATCGTGGGACCACCGATCCGGTCGCGCAGCAGGTCAGCCGACATCATCACAGTTGTGCCGCGGTCATACAGCTTGTTGACGGGCACAGCCAGCAATTCCTTTTCCCGGGGACGCGGAGGCGACTCCCGTTGGACGCGGGTGATGCTCACCTTTTCCCCGCGCCCCGCCGCCGCTGTGAGATGCGCGCCCAGCCCCATCGTATTTTCGTAGGTCGTGCCGCCGTAGTACATGTCGCCGCGCCCCACGATCGGCCACTGTGGCTTGACCTCGGACACTTTGGCATACGTCAGTCCTTCAAAGGATTTGACGGAGTCCGCCAGAAT
>JBAVVF010000086.1:0-1613 GCA_049697155.1 Anaerolineales bacterium | reverse complement strand
AACTTCCGCTTGCATATGACCTATTCCAACAAAGATGGTCGGCTATCCGCAGAAAAAATCGTCGAATCAAGCGGTCCGGTTGAGCATAAGGATGTCTTTCTGTGCGGGCCATTGGCCCTCACGGAAGCCTTGCGAAAGCAGTTCATTAAGCATGGCGTGCCTGCCAAACGAATTCATTTTGAGGAGTTCAGTTTTAGATGAGCGATCCCAGCCAAGATGGCCCTCAATCCGCTGCTGATTTTTTACGTCTGGGATGGGTTTTCCATGGAAAATCGAATGAAATTGCAGCAGAGGAAAACTTCCGCAAGGCTATATCTCTCAGCCCTGCTTTAATCGACGCCTTTTACGGGTTAGGCCTTACACTCAAAGCCCAGGGACGGCGACAAGAGGCGGCAAAGACCTTCGGTGAAGTGATCAGCTTGTTGGATACGGATATCTCCATTGATCGGACGAGACGCGCCATCCTGAGGCGGCTGACACTTGGGCATATCAACTTGCTCGAATCAGGCGACTGGGGATTAGAAAAAGAGATTTGGAAACATACAGCATGAACCATCGCCAGCGACTTGAAGCCGTAGTGGCAGGCGAGAAGCCAGACCGGGTACCCGTTGCTCTGTGGCGACATTTTCCCGTGGACGACCAGTCTCTGGGAAATCTGGCTGGAGCGACAGTCGATTTCCAGCGTGCTTACGATTTTGACCTGGTAAAGGTTACTCCTGCTTCATCGTTTTGTATCAAAGATTGGGGAGTTCAAGACGTGTGGCGGGGCGCATCCGAGGGGACCCGCGAGTACACCGTCCACGTAATTCAGCACCCTGAAGATTGGGAGAGGCTGCCTGTACTGGATCCTTACAAAGGGTATCTGGGCGCACAACTCGAATGTTTGCGGTTGATCGTACACGAGCTCGGTCCGGATGTCCCAGTGATCCAAACCATTTTCAGCCCCCTGGCGCAGGCGAAAAACCTGGTGGGAGGTGGAGGACTGTTGGTGCATCTGCGCAAGTATCCGCAGGCGTTGCAAATTGGCCTGAATACCATCGCCGAGAGCACAATACGCTTTATTGAAGCCATGCAGTCGATAGGGATTGCTGGCCTGTTTTACGCTGTGCAACACGCCCGGTTTTCCTTGTTATCTCTTGACGAATACCGTGCCTTTGGAGGCGCCTATGATCAGAGGGTCCTTGAACCCGCAAAGGCGTACTGGCTCAAGATGCTCCACTTGCACGGCGAAGAAGTTATGTTCGATTACTTTACAGACTATCCAGTAGACATCATCAACTGGCACGATCGGGACACAGCTCCAGACCTTGCGGATGGGCAAAACCGTTTCCAGTGGATTGTTTGCGGCGGTCTGCAGCGCGAGAGGACCATGGAGTTAGGGACGCCTGAGCAGGTAACAGCTGAAGCCCGCCAGGCAATCCAGGCGACGGGTGGAAGGCGTTTTATTCTGGGGACTGGCTGTGTCACGCCGATCACAGCTCCCCGAGCCAATTTGTTGGCGGCGCGGAGGATCGTCGAAGAACTGACATGAATGGACTGCGTGTCATCAGCGGTAAAGCTCGGGGACGCAGATTACGTCCTGTCCCTGGTGATACTACCCGCCCGATAACCGA
>JBAVVF010000085.1:0-1902 GCA_049697155.1 Anaerolineales bacterium | reverse complement strand
TGCGGACAAGTATATTGAGTTATTAAATATCGCCACTCCCTCCCCCGATCAACCGGTTAAGAACTTGAGTGGCGGCAATCAGCAAAAAGTAATCCTGGCAAGATGGCTGGCCATCAATCCACAGCTGCTTATTCTGGACGAACCTACGCGCGGCATCGATGTGGGTACCAAAGCCGAGATACAGAAACTCGTCCTGTCGCTGGCGGAAGAAGGCAAGGCTTGCATATTTATTTCCTCCGAGCTGGAGGAGGTGTTGCGGACCAGCCATCGTATCGTCGTCCTGCGCGAGCGCGAGAAAGTCGCCGAGTTTGCGGGTGAAGTGGACGAGAAGACGATCATCCATGCCATTGCAGGGAGCGAATCATGAAAAAGACTACGAAACCCTTTTTCACGTGGAGAAACGTCACCGAGAGCAGGCTCTTTTTCCCGCTGGTTGCATTGTCGCTCATTCTGCTCTTTGATTTCATTTTTATCCCGGGCTTTTTCACAATCGAGAACCGGGAGGGTAATCTGCATGGAAGCCTGATCGACATTTTCCGCAACGGTTCGACGGTGATGCTCCTGGCGATTGGCATGACACTGGTCATTGCCACCGGTGGTGTGGATCTTTCCGTGGGCGCCACAATGGCGATCGCGGCTTCCGTGGCGGGCATATTGATGAATCCGTCGGCGCTTCGGAATGAGGTGTTTTTCGTTACAGACCCAACCTATACATTCCAGCCGCTTGGGGTGGTGATCGCGGCGGCCCTGTTCGTGGCCATCTTGTGCGGCTTGTGGAATGGGGTGCTGGTTGCCTATATGAGGATCCAGCCCATGGTGGCCACATTGATCCTCATGATCTCCGGGCGCGGCATTGCCCAGCTGATTACGAATGGGCTGCGGGTCCAGATCACGTACCGGCCGTATGCGTACATTGGGCAGGGCTGGATCATCCTGCCGTTCTCCCTGTACATCGTGGCTTTTGTATTCCTCATTACCTGGCTCATGACCCGCAAGACTGCCATTGGCATGTTCATTGAATCGGTGGGCATCAACTTCCGCTCCAGCTTTTTCAGCGGGATTGATGAAAAAAGAATCAAGCTGCTGGTCTACACGTTTTGCGGATTCTGCGCCGGGATCGCCGGACTGGTTGCCAGTTCGAATATCAAGACCTCGGATGCAAATAATATTGGGCTTACGACTGAGCTGGACGCCATTCTGGCCGTGGTGATCGGCGGGACCTCCATGGCTGGTGGGCGTTTCTCCCTGCTGGCCAGCATGGTCGGCGCGCTGGTGATGCAGGCAATTACCCAATCCATGTATGCGATCGGTGTCCCGGCATTTGCGCTGCAGGCGATCAAGGCTGTGGTTGTCATCCTCGTGATCCTTTTGTATTCGGAACAGGTGAGAGGCTTTGTCCGAAGGATCAGCGCCCCGAAAAAAGAGGTGTAGGCATGTTGCGACGAGTCAGCAGTTTTTTCTCGAAGAACCGTCAGTTCATTCCGTTGATGTCGACAGCCCTACTGGCTCTAACGGCCTATGGGATTGGAGCCTATTTTTTCGTTGGCATGCGAAATCCGCAGGTGTTCTTCAACCTTTTCCGCAATAGTGCCCACACCCTGATCAGCGGCATCGGGATGACGTTTGTCATCCTGACGGGAGGCATCGATCTTTCGGTCAGCGGCGTGGTGGCGTTGACAACAGTCGCTTCGGCGGTGCTGTTGCGCGAGGGCTGGAATGCCTGGTTGGTAATTGTGCTCATGCTTGCCATGGGGATGTCCCTGGGGGCCATCATGGGGACTTTTATCGTCAAACTGAAGGTGCAGCCCTTTATCGCCACCCTGGCAGGCATGTGGTTTGCCCGGGGTATGTGTTTCTTCATTAGTGACGATGCAGTCCAGATCGACAATTACGTTTTTCACA
>JBAVVF010000084.1:0-1525 GCA_049697155.1 Anaerolineales bacterium | reverse complement strand
CACGTGTGCGGCAAAATCTGCCAGTGTATCCAGTTCCTCTTCGGTAATGTTTCCATTCCCCGGAGCCTCGGACTCGGATGGGCCGGGGCGCGTGGTCGGCTGAGAGGGGGCGGGCCCGGCGCTTTCTGCGGGGACCGGAACAGGCTGACGCTGCACATGACGCGCGGCGCTGACGTCCGGCCGCAGGAGCGTGATCGTCCCATGCCCGCTTTGGGCCTGGATCAAGACCGCGTTCAGATCGCCTTTGGTGAACGTCAGCTTGCGGTAGCTTGCATCCAATGAAGCAGGTGGACGTTCGTTCAGCAGATCGGCTTCCCAATCCCGGGGAAACTTCCCGCACACGGCCAGCAGGTCCTGCGGGTGCAGCTCGACCTGCGAAAGGTAGGCGCTGATGCTTTGGCTGGAGCCAAGTCCCTTGCCCGAAAGCGCGGGATCGTGAATGTGGCGTGACTGCCGGTCGCTGACCCAGACGACGTGCGCCGGTCCGCTCAGCAGCAGCGTGCATTGATTCTCGCGTATCACAGCCAGCACCAGCAAACCCAGGGCATATTGCCCGCGGCTGGCCGTGGATAGATTGCGTTCGAGCAGGGTGGCGTTGATGCTGTCGGCTGCCCTGCGCATGGCCGAGGTCAGAGAGCCGGGCGACTGATAGAACAGGACGGCCGCGCGATCGGTCAGCTGCGCAAGCTCGGCTGACGAGGAGGTCGCGTTGCCTGACAGCATGAGATAAACGATCAGGTTATCGCGCTCGCGCCCACGCCCGCTTTTACGCGGCGGTGTGACGGCCAGCAGGCCAGGGATCTCAGCCGACTCCTGTCCGTTGTTTCTGTGAATGGGGAGGATGTTTAGGTCGAATGTAGCCACGGCGTAAGAATGCTTGAAAGGTTGCTATCATTATACTGGTAAAATTTCGTTGCGGGACGATAAACAACAATTGATCGACCAAGGATAAAAAACATCCATGAATTTCAGCTTGCACGGGCATTTTTCGGAATTATCTGCCGGGTCATGGAACGCGCTGGTTGAGCAAAGCATCTGCGATACCCCTTTCTCACGCTATGAATATCTGAGCGAATGGTGGCAGACCCTGGGAGGCGGGGAGTGGGAAAACGCCGAATTGGTTTTGATCTCGGCAGCGGAAAACAATCAGCTCATTGGCATTGCGCCCCTGTTCATCACGGAATATGAGGGGCGACGCGCCCTGATGCTGATCGGCAGCATCGAGATCTCCGATTATCTGGATCTGATCGTCCGGGCGGAGGACTTGCCGCGTTTCCTGGCCGGGCTGCTGGATTTTCTCGCGGCGCGCGCAGCCGACGATTGGTCCGCCCTCGACTGGTACAACCTCCCCGATGACTCGCCCACCCGCGCGCCCCTGAAGGCGGAAGCTGAGCGACGCGGCTGGAGCTATCAGGACGAGGTGTATCGTCCCACCCCGCGCATCCCTTTGAATGGGTCCTTCGATGAGTATCTGGCTCGGATCGACAAGAAACAGCGCCACGAGATCCGCCGCAAGATGCGCCGC
>JBAVVF010000083.1:0-9303 GCA_049697155.1 Anaerolineales bacterium | reverse complement strand
GAAGACGGTGCTGATGGCGCGGTCCGTCAAATGTCCGCGCCCGGTGGCTGCCAGACTGCCAAACAACGTGACGTGAAACGAACCTGCTTTGGGATGGCGCCGCAGAAATATTTCCGCGGCATACCGCGGTCCCATGGTGTGACTGCTGGACGGCCCGGGGCCGATCCGGTAAAGCTCTTGAATGGATTCCATAGGTTGTGATTATATCTTTATAAAGACTATAGTCCCATGTCGTTGCGAGGAGTGACGCCGTTGGTCGAGTAGGTCAAGTGTTCTTCTTGACCGTATCGAGACCAGGCGCCACGGCGAAGCAATCTCCTGTCTCATGAGGAGATTGCTTCGCCACTCACTTCGTTCGGACTCGCAACGACATGGTGTGACTTGTATGTAGGCACTCCCACCCTGTAATAGTAAAATTACCTTATGGCCACCTACTGCGACTACTGCAACTCCCACCCCGAAGATACCTTCAACAAAACCTATCACGACACGCAATACGGTTTCCCCCTCAAAGACGACAACCTGCTGTTCGAGCGGCTCATCCTCGAGATCAACCAGGCGGGACTTTCCTGGATCACCATCCTCAGGAAAGCTGACAACTTCCGCAAAGCCTACCATGGTTTTGACGTGGACAGGATCGCGAAGTACGGCGAGAAGGACCGCGCCCGCCTGCTTGGCGATGCCGGCATCATCCGCAACCGCCTGAAGGTCAACGCCGCGATCGTCAACGCTCAGAAAATCCGCGAACTGAGACAGGAGTACGGCTCCTTCAAAGGCTGGCTGGATGCGAACCGCAGGCTTTCGAAGGAGGAGTGGATCAAGCTGTTCAAGAAGACATTCGTCTTCACCGGCGGGGAGATCGTGAACGAGTTCCTGATGTCCACCGGGTATTTGGCCGGTGCCCACGACGAAAGCTGCCCCATCTATAAAAAGGTCGCGTCGCTGCGACCTGCCTGGATGCGGAACAAGTAGCACATGGTTCACAACATGTCACAGATCATACCCACAGCGGAACCTTTTCTCCTTTTAGGCGAGCCCTCCAAGCCTGCCTGTTTGTTGATCCATGGATTCACCGGCGCGCCGAAGGAAATGCGCTGGATGGGGGAGTATCTTCACCGGCAGGGTTATACCTGCCTGGGTGTGCGCCTGGCCGGACACGCAACCGATCCCGAGGACATGGTCCGGGCCCGCTGGACCGATTGGACGGCCTCCGTCGAAGATGGCTATCAGCTCCTGCGCGGCCTGACCGAGAACATATTCTTCGTTGGGCTTTCGATGGGCGGGATCCTTTCCCTGCTGATGTCCACACGGCTGAAGGTGAAGGGTGTCGTGGCAATGTCCACGCCTGCGCGTATGCCGGAGGATTATCCGGTCTGGCTGCTCGAGCTGATGAGTTTCTTCATCAAATATCGCCCGAAGACCAACGAGGAACCGGGCAGCAGTTGGTTCGATCAGACTGCCTGGCAGGAACATGTTTCCTATCCACAAAATCCGATCCGGTCGGCGGCCGAACTGAAGAAGCTGATCCGGGCGATGCGGGCCGCCCTTCCAAAGGTTAGCGTCCCGGTTTTGCTGATGCACTCGCAGGACGAAACCTACGTCCTGCCCGACAACCTGGAGGAAATCTACGCTGACCTGGTCAATACACCGGACAAGACCAGGCTTTACGTAACGGGATCCGGCCACGTCCTGCCGCGCGACGCCAGTCGGGAGCAGGTGTTCAAAGCCGCGCTGGAATTCATCCGACGAATTATCGGCAGCTAAGGAGCCCTTTGAATCGTAACCTTCTTTTTATCGCGCTGGCCCTTCTCCTGTGGGGTTTTGGGGAAGGAATGTTCTTTAATTTTGTGCCGATTTACCTGGACAATCAATTTTTTCTAAGCAAGTATGAAATCGGGCTGGTGCTGGGTGCGTTCGGCTTTGCAATGGCGATCACGCACATCCCGGCCGGTCATCTGGCGGACCGGATCGGCCGGCGGCCCCTGCTCATCCTGGCCTGGATGATGGGATTGGTTTCGACAGTGATCATGGGCTTCGCCCTGGTCCTGCCTCTGTTCCTGATCGGCCTGTTCGGTTATGGATTGACTGCTTTCGTCTCGTCACCCCTGAGTAGTTACGTCACTGCGGCGCGCGGCAAATGGTCCGTGGGAGCTGCACTCTCGTTCAGCACGGCCACGTTTGCCATGGGCATGGTCCTGGGGCCCGTCACCGGCGGATGGATCGGCGACCATTACGGCATGCGGATGAGCTTCTTTGCTGCCGCGGCGCTGTTCCTGCTTTCGAATGCTTTCATCATCTTTATCGAGAGACAACCCATCGATAACCATGATCCCGAAGCTCCCCCGCCCAGGTTGAGGAGCAACCGGCACTTCCTCGTCCTGATGGGCGTGCTTGCATTTGCCATGTTTTCCATGTATCTTGCCCAGCCGCTCACGCCAAATTTTCTGGAGGGCGTGCGCGGGCTTTCTCTAAGCTCGGCCGGGATCATCTTTACGGCAGGTGCATTGGGGAATTCCCTGATGGCGATCGTCTTCAGCCGGGTGCATCCCCGGCGTGGATTTTTGCTGGCCCAGGGACTGGTCATTTTGTTCGCATTGTTCATCTGGAAAGGGACGAGCCTGCCCGTCTACGCGCTTGGATATTTTCTGCTGGGCGGGTTCCGGGCGGGCCGCCCGATGGCGCTGGCGCAGGCCCGCGAGCTTGTCCACGACTCGCAAATGGGCGTGACCTACGGCATTATGGAGACGATCAGCTCGGTGATCTTCGTCTTTACGCCGCCCGTGGCCGGACTGCTCTTCGAGCGCGACCCGATGATCGTCTACCCCCTGTCGATCGGACTGATGGCTGTTTCCATCCTCGTCAGCCATTTCTTCTCCCCGCGAAAGGAGAGTCATGCTTGAAATCGTTCCATTCACGTTAGGTCCGGCCCAGACGAACGCCTACCTTGTCGCAGATTCGGAAACCAAAGAAGCCGCGGTGATCGATCCGGCCTGGGACGGCCAGGTCATCCTGGCGGAGGCGCAGAAACGCGGCTGGCGGATCGCCCATCTCTGGTATACCCACGCCCACTTCGATCACATCGGCGGGGCGGCTGCCATCGCCGACGCGCTGAATCCGCTGCCCCTCGTGGCCCTGCACCCGAACGATCACGTTTTGTGGCGGGCAGGCGGCGGAGGCGCGCTCTTCGGTTTCGACATCGATCCCGGCCCTGAGCCGACCATCGACTTTCATCAGGGACAGATCCTGCGGCTTGGCAGCGCCCGGTTCGAAGTCCGCTTCACGCCCGGCCACACGCCCGGTCACTGCATCCTGTACGTCGCCTCCTCCGGCGTGTGCTTCTGCGGCGACCTGATCTTCGCCGGCTCCGTCGGGCGGACGGATCTGCCGGGCGCGAGCTGGGATCAATTGGCGGAGAGTATCAAGACCCAGGTCTTTACCCTGCCCGACGAGACCCGCCTGCTTTCCGGGCATGGTCCCGAAACGACAGTGGGGGAGGAGAAAATGAGCAATCCGTTTGTGAGTGAATTATGAATAACACGGGAGTGGTCGAGCCAGAGCACAAACGTTTCGCGGCACTGCGGTATCGAAACTTCCGATTGCTCTGGTCCGGCATGATCGTATCGAACATGGGGACTTGGATGCAGAACGTGGCCAATGGCTGGCTGGTCCTGCAGTTGACCGATTCGCCGTTGTGGCTGGGACTGCTCGGGTTCAGCTTCGCCGTTCCAATGATCCTCATCCCGCCTTTTGCCGGAGCAGTGGTCGATCGCGTCCATCGCGTCCGCCTGTTGTTCTTTACCCAGTCCATGCAGCTGTTGAATGCACTTGCATTGGCTTTGCTGGCCTGGTCCGGGAACGTTCAGGTCTGGCACATCCTCCTGAACGCATTCCTGGGTGCGGTCCTTCTGGCGTTCGATAATCCTGCCCGCCAAGCGCTCTTTCCGGATTTGGTCGCGCCGCGCGATCTGCTCAATGCACTTTCACTGAACTCGGCAACCTACACGGGCGCGGCGTTGATCGGACCGGCCCTCGGAGGCATCCTGCTCGAGCCGCTGGGCGCCGGGACATTATTCTTTTTTAACAGCCTGAGCTATCTGGCCGTCATCTTTGCTCTGGCTGCCATGCGCGAGGTCCGCACGCACAGCGGAGGCAAGATCGGTTCGCTGGGCTCCTCCTTTCTGTCGGGCCTGGCGTATGCCTGGAGCCATCGCCTGATCCTGGCGCTCCTGGCCTTGTCGGCGGTCGGCGCGATCTTTGGACGGTCGTACCAGAACCTTCTGCCGGCCTTCAGCCGGGATATCTGGCACGCAGGCGCCCAGGGCTACGGATTGCTCCTGGCCGCGGCAGGTGCGGGAGCGTTGATCGGCGCGTTCAGCCTGGCCTCCTTCAGGCAGATTCCCCATCAGGGCGCGCTGATGCTGACCAGCGGACTGTTGTTCAGCATCGCCTTGATTCTCTTTTCGATCAGTCCATCCTTTATCCTGGGTCTGATTTTGCTGCTGGTTGCGGGTGTGACCTCGACCGTGTTCTCGACGGTCATTGCCACGTTCATTCAGCTTTCCGTCCCCAACGAGCTGCGCGGACGCGTCATGAGCCTGTACACCGTAACCCTGATCGGATTGCCTTCGCTGGGCGCGATGGGCAGCGGCGCGGTGGCGGAATGGCTGGGCGGTGTGGAGGGTGCACCGCATGCCGTGTTGATCGGCGCGGCCATCCTCGGCGTGATTCTGTTGTTTGTCATACCGATGTTTTGGAAGCGGGATCTGCCGCAACGTTCTTAATAGATGATCTCAATTCAGTCGCGAATTTTTTAAGGCATTCGCGTTAATTCGCGAATATTCGCGGCTAAGACCGTGTGATTTCACTTGCTCCTAAAAAGAAATTCACCCTCGAAATCGATTTCGAGGGTGAATTATCTTTTGTCTAAAATCCATTCTTCTTGATCACTTTTTTATACCATTTCGCACTGTCTTTCAAGGTGCGTTTCTGGGTTTCATAATCCACCCAGATGATGCCGAAGCGCTGCGAAAAACCGCGCGACCATTCGAAGTTGTCCATGAGTGACCAGACGAAGTAGCCGGCCAGCGGCACGCCGGCCTGGATGGCCCGGTAGGCGGCCGCGAAATGGGTTCGCAGATAGTTGGTGCGATGTTCATCGTGAACCTCGCCCTTATCATCTGGCGCGGTCGAGTAGCTGGCGCCATTCTCAGTGACGTAAAGTTTGAGCGGCTGATAGTCGAAATAAACGCGTCCCAGCACGCCGGTCAGCCCGTCCGGATAGTTCTCCCAGCCCATCTCGGTCCAGTGTTCGGGCGTCTTGGGTTGGGCGAACACGGTCTGGGGCTCATTGTCCGCGCCGTCGGCCCGGAAGACCTGTCGGAAGTAGTAGTTGAGTCCCATGAAATCCGTCGGCGCGGCGATCACATCCATGTCGCCCGGCTGGACAAAGTCCATTCCCTCCGGCAGGATGCCCATTTTGGTGTAATCGTCGATCTTGTCCGATGGGTAACCGCGTCCGTAGACGGGGTCTGCAAACCAGCGGAACCACTCCCCGTCGCTGGCGCGGACCGCATCCCGGTCGGCGCGGCTGTTGGAAGCGGCCGCGCCCCAGGCGATGTTGAGCGTGATCCCCACTTCGGCGCCGGGGCTGTTGCGGCGAATGACCGGGACCGCCTGCCCATGTGAGAGCAGGAGGTGATGAGCGGCACGGATGCCGAGCTTGTAGTCGTTCGTGCCGGGCGCGTGGATTTTCATCCCATATCCCATCCAGGCCACGACGGCCGGCTCGTTGTGCGTGATCCAGTTCTTGACGCGGTCGCCGAGGGCGCGTGAGATGACGTCGGTATATTCGACGAAAGCCTCGGCGGTTGATCGTGCCGGCCAGCCGCCTGCCTCTTCAAGCTTTTGGGGCATATCCCAGTGGTTGAGCGTCACGAACGGAACGATGCCCGCTTCCAGCAAACCATCCACAAGCCTGCTGTAGAAATCGAGTCCCTTTTGATTGACCTTGCCGCGTCCCGCGGGGAGAATGCGCGGCCAGCCGATGGAAAATCGGTAGGCCTGTAGGCCGATCTTCTTCATCAGGCCGATGTCTTTTTTCCAGAGGCGGTAATGATCGTCGGCGACATCCCCCGTATCGTTGTCCCTGATCTTTCCGGGCGTGTGCGTGAAGCGGTCCCAGGTAGATTCACCCTTGCCATGTTTGTCCCAGGCACCTTCGATTTGATACGAGGCTGTTGCCGCGCCCCACAGGAAGTTTTCAGGAAACGTGATTTTGTTCGCCATTGATTGCTGCATCCTTAGTCTGGAGATAATTGCCTGCTGATTATACGCGCATCTTCCAGCGTCGTGGAATATTGCCCGGCGAGCACCTCCCAGGTTTCTTCAAGGGTGACCGATTCCCCGGGCTGCAGCAACGTCAACGGTCCAAGCGTTTCGAGCTCCAGACAGGAATCTTTGACATAGGCTTCCACATTGGAGTCCATGTCTGGATACCTGCCTGCCCGGCCGCTTGAAAATCGTTTGACGAACAGGGCATCGCCGAGGAGATAGGCCAGCCAGCCGTGTGTGTTGTAATTTCCCAGCTTGAACGGCCGCTCAGAAGCCCGTCCGAAAAGCAGGATCAGGTCGTCATGCACTTCCAGCCGCTCATCATGGATGCTGGTATGCGGCCAGAAAGCCAGATTGCGATTGGGGGCCAGCCCCGGCGCCCTCGAGAGCGGCAGGATGGCCATCCCTCCCAGACGCAGTTGCGTGATGCCCCAGGGCGCCAGCTCGATCGGTTCGCTTCCATGCCAGGTGACTCGATGGGCCAGCAGCACGCGGTTTTGATCCAGCCCGAAGGAGATCTCTTTTTCCAGCCCCGAAGCGTCAACATTGCTCCGCAGGGTAACCTTATCCTTTTCCGTGATTACGTTTACATGGTCGTCGGGACAGGTATAAAAGGGATCCTCCGGCGCAGTCCATAAGCGGTGACCGCCGAGCAGATGGAATTCCCCGTGCGGAGTTGGCCAGTGTTCATCCGGCGTCTCTGCCAGCAGATTGCCCGCGACTCCTTGGACGTACAAGCCGGTGATGCGCGGACCGGCGGTCGTCAGGTAGTCGAGGCGCAGGAATTCATTTGCGATGGATGCGAAAGGGAGTGCCATGTTCAGCCCAGCGTGACTTTGACCTGCACCAGGCTTGCCCCCCGGTCGGCCCGGATCAGACTCCCCTCAGCCTGCCCGCCCTTGACCTCAACCCTTTCCACGCCTTTGCAGACGTGCTTCGGATTGTTCACCGTGATGATATACGTCACGCCGCGATATTTGCGCGTTGCCCGGAACCCATTCCACTTCGATGGGATGCACGGGTCGATGCGCAGCCCGTCGTATTCGGCGCGGATGCCCAGGATCCATTGCGTGCCGGTCTGGTACATCCAGGAGGCGGTGCCGGAGAGCCACGAGTTGCGCGCCAGGCCGAACTGCGGATGTTCGTCGCCCAGGATGTTCTGCGGATAGACGTACGGCTCGCTCTCGTAGAGGTCGCTCATGTCGTTCCTGCCGGCCGGGTTGATCTGCGAATAATATTCGTAGGCGCGGTCGCCATTGCCGAGCAGGGTTTCTGCAATCATCGCCCAGGGGTTGGGGTGCAGGAAGATGCCGCAGTTCTCCTTCGCCCCGGGGGGATAGGTCGTGATGCCGCCGTAGCGCGGGTCGAAGCCGTTGTAGCCGGGCGTGGAAAGCTTGATGCCATACTTCGTGTTGAGATGCCTGTAGACGGAATCCATGGCCTGGCGGGCGCGCTCCGGGGAGGCAAAGCCCGAAAGCACCGCCCAGGATTGTCCATTGAGATGGATCTTTCCGTATTGATTCGTATGGGAGCCGACCGGCGTGCCGTCGTGGTCGAAGTACATCACATACCATTGGCCGTCCCAGGCGTGCTGCTCGAAGCGCGCTTTCATCTCAGCATGGGCCTTGCGCCATTCGCCGGCTTCGTCTTCCCTGCCGAGGTAATCGAGCAAAGCGATGAACTCATTCAAAGCGCGCCCGTACAGGTGCGCGGTGAAAAGCGACTCGGCGCCTTTAGCCAGGTTGATGGTGTCGTTCCAGTCCGCGAAACCGAGCAGGGGCAGACCATGTGTACCGAGATCGGTGCGGGTAAAGGTTAGTGCGCGTTTGACGTGCTCGAGCACGGAGGCCGTCTCGAGCGGGTTCCCCTGCCTGTCCTTTTCATAGAATGGGACCCTCTCATCCAGAAATGCGACGTCACCAGTCTCCTTGATGTACGCCGTGACACCCAGAATGCTCCAGAGGTGATCGTCACTGTAATAATGGGGACGATCATCCCTTTCCATGGAGTCACCGACACTGCCTTCCAGCGTTAGTGGATTGAAACTGTGCAGCGCCGAGCCATTCTGCTTGTGGAAGGAAAGCAGGGTCTTCAGGAAACCTTTTGCATCCTCAGGAATGTTCGCCATCACGCCGAGGATGTCCTGCGACGAATCGCGGATGCCGATGCCGCGCGCGCCCAGTCCGAGCTGATAGTACGAAAGATAGCGCGACCACTGGCGCGTGATGAAACACTGATGCGGGTTATGGACGTTGAGAATGGCGTTCATGGCCGCATCGGGTGTTTCCACCTGCAGCGTGGATAGATACTCGTCCCAGAACTTTTTCATTTCCGCCAGGGCATCATCCACAGCTCTCGGATCCCGGTATGTTTCGATGCTTTGCCTGGCAGCTTCAAGGTTTGCATCCTGACCCAGCTGTGTGATAAGACGTTTTGTCTCGCCGGGCTGCAACGTGCCGAGATGGTGCAGCAGCGCCGCGATGTTGTCTCCGCGCAGGGTCTCGGTGTTGGAAAGTTCCGCGTTCTGCAGGCTGACAGGATTCGCCCACGTGCCATATTCATTGTCCCCCAGGAATTTTTTGCGGTCGGTCTCGAAGGAGGAGGCGGGCAGGTTCGAAGTGAAATAATTAACTTTGATGTCCCGGAACATGAACGGATATTGGATGAGCACCGTGCAATCCCCGTCCTTCACCGCTTTCGAAGTCATCGTCTGCGGAATCCAATCGGCATTGGTAAATTGCTTGAGCGCGTCGGGATGGGTGTATTCCAGCACCGGGATGGCGTCCACTTTCAGCGGCTCCCCGCTGATGTTGGTGATCTTGATGTCGCGCACCTCGACGGCGGCATTCGCCGGGACGAAGATCGTCACTTCCGTCCGGATCCCGTGGAATTCACTCAGGATGCGCGTGTAATTGAGACCCACCCGGCACTCGTATCTGTCATAGTTGTCCAGGGTTGGCACAAAGAAGGGAG
>JBAVVF010000082.1:0-3673 GCA_049697155.1 Anaerolineales bacterium | reverse complement strand
CGGGATCGCGGTGCTTGTGGAGGAGGATCGTGTGTTGTTCGCGGGCGACGCCTTTATGCCCCTGCCCTACGTGGTGGATGGCGACCTGGAGGACATCACCACCTCCATCCGCAAGATCGGGCGCATGGGACTGGAGAACATCATCCAGGGTCATGGCGACATCATCCTGCGCGGCGAGATCGACGCGGCCGTCAGGGAGAATCTCAATTATCTGTCCGCGATCAAAAAGGCTGTCAGAGCCGCGTCACGGCGCAAGAACCCGCTCGAGTTTCTGGATGATATTACAATTGAAAATTGCGGCAAGAGCCGCGTGTATCTGGGAGGACTGGCGCAGACATTGCATCAGCGCAACCTGCGTGCCCTGCTTGAGCAGATGAGTTAAACAGGCGACAGCCATTCCGGCCCGGAGTGGCTGTCGCTTTATTGCTGGTTCGATTGGGCGCGCGCCTCTTTGCGTGCTCTTAGCCATCCATTCAAACTAAATTTAACGACGCGTTCATTGCCGGCCAGCAGTTTTTTGATATTGGGCCTCAGCGCCCAAATCAAAAGCAGCTCGGCGATGACCCCATACCAGATATGGACGGGATCCATGTGTCCCTGCCAGGAGCGGATCGCGAAGACGATGATCACGCCCAGGCCGACCACCATGGTTGTGACGGAGGCAATCCCCAGGGAAAACCAGACCAGCGCGCCCGCTGTCACCACAATCGGCAGCATCGGAAACCAGAGTCCCATCGCACCACCCAGAGCAGGTGCGCCGCCCGCACCTCCGTAAAAGCGCAATCTTCCTGCTTCAGTACGGCTGATCAAAAACAGTGAGTAATTGTGCCCAAGGATGGCTGCCAGAGGCGCAAGGATGTGAAAGAGATAGTTCCCGGGCAGCAGGGCCTGCGCGAGCCAGACCGCGGCGGCACCTTTTAAAACATCCAGGCTGGCGGTGAGCAGACCGGCCCCGAACCCTGCGGCGCGGACTGCATTCGTCCCGCCGGTGCGTCCGCTTTCCACGGTGCGGATGTCTTTCCCGGTTTTGATCTTTACAATTAGCAAGCCAAAGGGAATGGAACCCAGGATATACCCGATGATGACCACGCCAATACCGATCAGAATCTGCATGACTTTCTATCCTCCGTGATAAGTATATAACTTGAAACACAACGCCGGCGACAAGGTTTCTCTACTCGATGATTTGCAACGCCACTTCGGTCGCGCGGCCGTCCTCGATCCAGAAGCCGCGTGCCTGCCAGCGATCCTGAACGCGCGACCAGATGAGGTGGACGACCTGATAGGCCGCCTCCGCAATGTCGGTGGGAGAGGCAGTTTCCGGTCCCGCGGGATGTGAGTGGAAGATCCCCAGAAGGTCGAGCCCGTTCGATTCGATCCGGTTGAAGGCCCGGAGCTGTTCATAGGGTTCCATCACGAAGCGCACCGGACTTTGGGCTTGATTCTGTACAAGGATCACTTCCTGCACCCGGTCGTTTTTTCCGGCCAACAGACCGCAGGCTTCCAGGGGAACATGCCTCTCGACATGATCCAGCATTGCCTGCCAATGTTCCCTGCTTATGGTTAGCTTTCTCTTCATTATTATTGAATGAAGACTGCCAGTCCCCAGCACAGCCCCATGACAATGATGGGCTCGAGCACGGCCCGCCGGGTGGGTTGATCTTCACCCAGGTTAACCGCCAGATTGGTCAGTCCATACAGCAAGCCCGTGAGCATCAGACCCAGCTGGATCGGCAGAATGGGCCAATAGTGCAGTCCGGCCACGATCTGGACACAGATAAATGCGATGCCGATGGCCCATGTATATTCCCAGCGTCCGCTCAGACGCAGGTGCATAATTCGCAAACTGGCCAGCCCTGCTGCAATGAATAGAGCGGGCGCCAGGATATAGAGACGTGCATTGCTGTAGCGCAAGGCAACTGCCAGTACAAAGAAAAGAGTGTATGAGATGGCGGTCACCCCGGCCATGGCCATGGCATGGTAGGGGGCACCCGGGTCGACAACGATGTATTCAGCGACGAATACAAAGAAAAGAAATATTCCGGCTATGGCGAATCCAACCCACCAGGCAACCCCGTCCGGCAGGATGGAAAGTGGTACGCCGATCACGAAGGTCGTCAGCATGGGCAGGAGCCACCACTGATAGGTCGGTCGTCCCGCCAGGGATGGGTGACCGCGCAGGAGCCAGTCCATGCCGGTAGCCGTCAGGCCGGCGGTCAGGACGCTCATGGCCGTCGACAGGTTCAGGGGAATGATCAGAAAGAAGCCCGGCAGTTGGACCTCCAGGTTGAATTCCGGGGCCTGGATGAGGCGCGTGATGGCCAAAGCCAGCAAAATCGTGGAAGTCAGCATGCCGACACGGTTGGAATCGGGCAAGTACCTTTGCTCGTTCATAAGTGCATTGTACCTGTCTCATAGGTGGATGCCAAGACATGCTCGATATGGTAGAATCAATTGTTATGAATGTGCAGAAACTCGAAGCGCTTCCACCACCTCCGGGTGTGATTGGTTCGTTGAGAGCCGGATTCGAGGCGGTTTCCAGCCATATCGAGCTGATCCTCCTGCCTCTGATCCTCGATATCTTCCTGTGGTTTGGACCGCGCCTGAGTGTGGATGCAGTAGTCAGCCCGCTCCTGCCGATCATGGCCAACCCGGGGCGGCTGCCGATCAATTCCGCGAGCGATCTGAAGCGACTCACGGAAGCGGTGGAGCACTTTAATCTGCTCAGTTTGCTCGCCCGATTGCAGCTTTTCCCAATCGGTGTTTCGAGCCTGTTTGCCCAAAAGCCGCCCGTCGAAACGCCCTTTGGTTCCCAGCAGGTTGTGGAAGTGTCGTCCAGCCCGGCGCTGTTCGGTTTGATGTTTCTGCTGGTCCTGGCAGGCTGGATCATTGGCGGATTGTACTTCCGCTGGGTATCCGGAACAGCTTTAGGCGCTCCAAGTGGCGGGGAGGGTATCAGTTTCATGTGGGCCATCCTCCAGACACTGATCCTGTCCGTCGTCTGGGTGGTCGGACTGATGATATTGCTGTTGCCGATCCTGCTTGTTTTTAGTCTTTTGTTCGTGATTAGTCCTCTGCTGGCGACCGGCGCGGCATTCGTGATGCTGATGCTGGTTTTCTGGCTGATCGTGCCCCTGTTCTTTACCCCGCATGGGATCTTTGTGCGAGGGCAGAATGCCTTTTATTCGATTTTCACCAGCTGGCGGATGGCGCGTTTCACGCTCCCCACCAGCGGTTTGTTCGTGTTTTGTGTGTTCCTGCTCTCGCAGGGCCTGAATTATCTCTGGAGTGTCCCGGCCAGTGATTCGTGGATGGCCCTGGTGGGGCTGGCAGGACATGCCTTCATCGCGACCGCGTTGTTGGCGGCCAGTTTTGTCTACTATCGGGACATGAATGTGTGGCTGCAAGCTGTATTTGAGCAGTTACAGGGAAAACAAAGTCTGCCTACGCAGCACGTGTAATTTTTATCCAATATTCGGAGGCTTTTGTGGCAAAGGAAAACAAAAATAACGGAAGCTATGATGCCAGCAGTATTCAGGTCCTGGAGGGACTGGAAGCTGTCCGCCGGCGTCCTGGCATGTACGTTGGTGGTACGGACATCAAGGCCTTGCATCACCTTGTATACGAAGTCGTAGATAACGCGATCGATGAGGCCCTGGCCGGCGTCTGTACC
>JBAVVF010000081.1:0-6730 GCA_049697155.1 Anaerolineales bacterium | reverse complement strand
GTCCATGAGTCTGTATGCAGCCTTGTCGGATGCGCAGAATCTATCGTGGCGCTGGTTTACCCGTGATGATGCCTACTACTATTTCAAGGTTGCACAGAACATTAGTGAAGGACGGGGCAGTACCTTCGACGGGATCAATCCGACCAACGGCTATCACCCGCTCTGGATGCTGGTCTGCATCCCGATCTTTGCGCTGGCCCGCCTGGACTTGATCCTGCCGCTGCGCGTTCTCCTGCTGGTCATGAGCGGACTCTCCGTTGCGACCGCCATTCTGCTTTACCGACTGATCGGCAGAATTTTCGCTCCGGCGATTGGAGCGCTGGCCGCCCTGTTCTGGGTATTTAGTCGTAGCGTGTTGATTACACTCTATCAAAATGGATTGGAATCCGGCATTGCCGCGTTCTTTGTTGTATTGCTCGTCTATAAGCTATTTGAATTCGAGATTTCCTGGCGGAAAAACGACGTTTCCAAGAAGCAGATCGTGACCCTGGCGATCATCGCGATGTTCATGCTGTTTAGCCGGCTCGATCTTGTTTTTCTGGCAGGCATCGTGGGAATCTGGGTCGTATTTCGAGGCAGCCTGCTGCGGTTTTTTCTCCCGCTCGATATCATTTCCATTGTTGTCGCGACGTTGCTGGCCTTCATCCTGCGCGTTGACATTTCCGGCTATTACGAATATGTCAGTGTCGCTCTCATGATGCTGGTTTTGAGTTTGATGGTGAAAATCCCCGGCGCGTTTTTGTTTGGTTTGTATCAACACTCTGGTCTGTTAAAACCCATTGAACTGTTGAAGCGGCTGATTCTTTTTGCCGTGGCAGGCTCACTGATCACAGGTGCGCTCATGCTTGCCAGCCTGCAGCTTGGACTGGTGCAAGGTTCTTTTTCACGTCTGATCATTTTGATCGATCTAGGTTTAACTGTGGTGTTGTTTGGGATGAGCAGGCTGCTGTGGCTGGGACTGCAAAACGGTCAGACCGTGCCTTCGGACGCGGGCGCCAGTCCTCTGGCCAATTTGCGTCAGCATTGGAAAAAGTGGTTCAGCGAGGGCCTGTTGTATTACGCCATCGTTCTCATCCCGCTGGGTATATACATGGTCTGGAGCAAAATTGTATTCGGAACCCCCTCTCCTGTCAGCGGGCAGATCAAACAGTGGTGGGCCTCGCTTCCGGGACGTGCGTACGGCGGCTCCTCGCGTGACTGGTTTTCCTTCTTCGGACTGATCTATACCACCGATAAGAATGCCTGGAAGCCGGTCTCGCGCATATTGGGCGGCTGGGCCGAACGCATGTCCGGGATTTTGCCGACCCTGGACGTGTGGCGATACATGATCCTGCTCGGTTTGCTGGCGATTGTTTTTTATCTCATTCTGCTCGCGAATCGCAAAAAAGGGAAAGCGGCCATCACGCAACTGAGCCTTATCCCGCTTTTGAGCGGCGCCTGGCTGCAAATACTTTACTACAGCATGCTGGGCTATGCTGCCCACAAGGAATGGTACTGGGTCACCCAGCTGGTCCTCATCGTTTTGACCTTCAGTCTTATGCTTGGCATACTTTATACGTTAATTCGCAGAATCCCTTACCGGTCTGTCGTCGTCTGGGCGCTGGCGGCCTATGCAGGCATCAGCATGGGGATTTCATTCTGGCAGGGAATAAAAAGCATGATGCCATACGGTCGCTGGGAGCCTGAGGCACCCTATATGGACATTGTCCCGCTCCTCGAAGAACACACGGAGCCCGGAAGCATCATCGGGATGACCGGCGGCGGCAACGTGGGTTACTTTATCCATGACCGCACTATCATCAATATGGATGGATTGATCAATAGTTATGCCTACTTCCAGGCAATCCAGTCCAGGCAGGGAGGCGAGTATCTTTACAGGATAGGGCTTGATTATGTGCTGGCCAACCCGTTGATATTGGACCAACAGCCTTATAAAGGTCAATTCAATGAATATTTGGAGCCACTTAAAATTTTTTACGGGGGAAAACAGCTTATGCACTACGGGGCTCCCTGACATGGATCACAGTTTGTTTCGAACCGTTTTCGTGCTGGGATCCTGAGTTCATGCCCGGAAAACGACCTTTCGGTGTAACCCTGTTCGCCTGGCTGGTGTTAAGCCTATCAGCGTGGGGCCTGGTTCGATTGCTGGCAGCCCTGCGCTGGTGGGATGTGCTGAACGAGTTCGGTGCCCGCCTCAGTCCGCTCTATCTGGCGATCACGGGGGCTGGCTGGGCGATTGCAGGCAGCCTGCTGTTATGGAGCCTGTTCAGCCGGAAGCCATGGACCCGCATGACGATTCCCAGCGCGGTCTCCCTGTGGCTGGCGGGATACTGGGTCGAACGGATCTTTTTCGAATCATGGCGGACCAACCTGCCGTTTGCATTGATTTCATCCATTCTGCTGCTGAGCGTGACACTTGTCAGCGCACTTAACCGCAAGACCCAAAAGTTTCTTATGAGAAGCGAGGAACATGAGCAGTCAAACGAAGATACAGAATCTGCGTGAGCAGAAAGCCCGCTCACGCCTGGGCGGAGGGGCGGAGCGGATTGAAGCACAACATAAAAAAGGCCGCCTGACGGCCCGCGAACGAATTGACCTTTTGCTGGACAAAGGCTCATTCCGCGAAATGGATGCCTTTGTCCAGCATCGCACGCACGATTTCAACCTGGACGGGCAAAAGTTTATGGGCGACGCGGTCGTGACCGGCTGGGGCACGATCGAAGGACGCCTGGTGTATGTCTTCTCACAGGATTTCACGGTGTTGGGCGGCAGCCTGGGGGAAGTCCATTCCGAGAAGATCTGCAAGGTCATGGATATGGCGATGAAGAACGGCGCGCCCGTGATCGGTTTGAATGATTCGGGCGGCGCGCGCATCCAGGAGGGCGTTGTGTCCCTGGGCGGCTATGCGGATATTTTCCTGCGTAACACCCTGGCCTCCGGGGTGATCCCGCAGATCTCCGCCATCATGGGACCCTGCGCGGGCGGCGCGGTCTATTCCCCGGCCCTGACCGATTTTATTTTCATGACCCGCAATACTTCCTACATGTTCGTCACCGGACCGGACGTGGTCAAAGCCGTGACGCACGAGGAAGTTTCATTCGAGGATCTGGGCGGGGCCAGCGTGCACTCGGAAAAATCCGGCGTTTGCCATGTGGCTGCGGACAGCGAAGCGGACACGCTGTACCTGATCCGCAAGATGCTGATGTACCTGCCCCAAAATAACATGGAAGACCCGCCGTTCATTCCGAGCGATGACCCGCTGCGCATGGACGAAGGACTGGATTCGATCGTCCCCGAAGACCCCAACAAGCCCTACGACGTCAAGGACCTCATCCGCATGATTGTCGACGGCGGACAGTTCTTTGAAATCCATGAGAATTTTGCGGCAAACATCGTGGTTGGGTTTGCGCGCCTGGGCGGGCACTCGGTGGGAATCGTGGCAAACCAACCGGCCGTCCTGGCCGGCGTGCTCGATATCGATGCCAGCGAAAAAGGGGCGCGCTTTGTGCGTTTTTGCGACTCGTTCAACATCCCGATCATTACCTTTGAGGATGTCCCCGGGTTCCTGCCTGGCACGAACCAGGAACATCACGGCATCATTCGTTCGGGGGCCAAGCTGCTTTACGCCTATTGTGAAGCAACTGTGCCAAAGTTGCTGGTGATCACCCGCAAAGCCTATGGGGGTGCGTATTGTGTCATGTCCTCCAAGCACATCCGCAGCGATTTGAACCTGGCGTGGCCCTCGGCTGAGATCGCGGTGATGGGCCCCGACGGGGCAGTCAACATCATCTTCCGCAAGGAGCTCGAAAAGGCTAAAGATCGGGTCAAGAAAAAGGCTGAGCTGGTGGCCGAATATCGTGAAAAGTTTGCCAGTCCGTACGTCGCGGCGGAACGCGGTTACATCGACGATGTGATCGAGCCAAAGGAAACGCGTCCGCGCCTGATCAACGGCCTGGAGATGCTCAGCAACAAGCGCGACAGCAACCCGGCCAAGAAGCACGGAAATATCCCATTGTAGGTGTCAGGTTCCAGGTGTTCAGGTGTCAGGTTCATATTTACACCTGACACCTGACACGTTCCGGAGGTGTCATGTTCCAAAAGGTTTTAGTTGCCAACCGTGGGGAGATTGCCGTACGAATCATCCGGGCCTGCCGCGAGCTGGGCATCGATACAGTTGCTGTGTATTCGGAAGTAGATCGCAGTGCCCTGCATGTGCGCTATGCGGATGAGGCGTACCTGCTGGGTCCGGCGCCCTCGCGTGAATCCTACTTGCGCGCGGACCGGATTATCGAGATTGCCCGCAAGTGCGGTGCAGATGCCGTTCATCCGGGCTACGGGTTCCTTGCCGAGCGGGATGATTTTGCAGAGGCCTGCGAAGAGGCGGGGATTGCCTTCATCGGTCCGAGGCCGTCGTCGATCGCCGCGATGGGGGATAAAGCCGAAGCGCGCGCGACCGTGATCCGGGCCGGTGTGCCGGTCGTGCCGGGCACGGAGGGGATGGGAAACATGACCGATGAAGAGCTGCTGGGCGCGGCTCCCCAGATCGGATTCCCGCTTTTGGTCAAAGCCACGGCAGGCGGCGGCGGGAAGGGCATGCGGGAAGTCAAAAGCCTGGAGGAAATGCCGGGCCTCCTGCAGTCGGCGCGGCGCGAGGCGGAATCCTCCTTCGGCAACGGAAACGTTTATCTCGAGAAGCTGCTCGAAGGCGCGCGCCATATCGAAATCCAGATCCTGGCGGATGGACAGGGCAATGTCATTCACCTGGGGGAGCGCGAGTGCTCGCTCCAGCGGCGCCACCAAAAACTGCTGGAAGAGGCGCCCTCTTCGGCCGTCGATGATGCGCTGCGGGAGAAGATGGGAAACGTGGCCGTGAAAGCGGCGAAGGCAGTCGATTATGTCAACGCCGGCACCATCGAATTCCTGCTCGTTAAAGATGAAAACTTTTTTTTCCTCGAAATGAATACCCGTTTGCAGGTGGAGCATCCGGTCACCGAGATGGTGACCGGGATCGACATCGTGAAGGAGCAGATCCGCATCGCGCGTGGGCGGGCGTTGAGCTACACACAGGAGCAGGTCAGGTTCAACGGGCACGCGATCGAGTGCCGCATCAACGCCGAGGACCCCTATAACGACTTTATGCCATCCACCGGGCGCATCACGCACAGCCTGCTCCCAACCGGCCCCGGCGTGCGCGTAGACACCGGAGTCTATCCGGGCTTCGAGATCACACCGTTTTACGATCCGATGATTGCCAAGCTGATCGTGTGGGGCGAAACACGTGCGCAGGCCATCCTGCGCATGCGGCGGGCCCTGGAGGAGTATCGCATCGTGGGAGTCAAGACCAACATTCCCTTCCACCAGACCATGATGGATTCGCACCGCTTCATGGGCGGGCAATACGACACCCGCTTCGTCGAAGAACGCTTCTCGATGGATGAGGCAGGCGAGGGCAAGGCAAGTCACATCGAAACGGCCGCCATCCTTGCGACGCTGGTTGCTCACCGCGAAGCGGAGCGTTCCGCCACGATCGTCAATCGCAACGAGCGCGACACCAGTAACTGGAAGTGGGTGGGACGCTGGGAGAGAATGCACAGGTAGTTGTTTAGTTGTGTAGTTGCCTGGTTATGTAGTTGAGTAGTTCGTTGAACAAACTATCCAACTATCCAACTATCCAACTATTGAACTATTGAACTATTGAACTACCCAACTACAGGACTATCGCATGAGATATATAACGAATGTTGAAGGCAAGGAATTTCTGGTTGAGATCATCGACGACAGACACGTCAGCGTGGATGGCAAAGTCTATGAAGTGGATTTTGAATCGGTCAGCGGGCAGCCGGTTTACTCCCTGATCGTGGACGGCAAATCATACGAAGGCTATGCGGCCCAGGATGAAGATACCTGGCAGGTGCTGCTGCGCGGACGGTTGTATCCGGTCACGGTGGAGGATGAACGCGAAAAGCGCCTGCGCAGCGCGGCAGGTGGCGGCGTAACAGAAACCGGTGAATTTCATCTGCGAGCGCCGATGCCTGGGTTGATCGTAACCGTTCCCATTCAGGAAGGGCAGCCGGTCAAACGAGGCCAGGTCTTGCTCATCCTCGAGTCGATGAAGATGCAAAACGAGCTCAAGGCGCCGCGGGATGGCACGATCGGGCGTGTGCGGGTCAAGGCAGGCGAGACCGTTGAACAAAAGCAGATCCTGCTGAGTGTGCAGTAATCAGTAATCAGTGGTCAGTAGTCAGTGATCAGTGGTCAGGAGAGTGGATGCAGGAAACGGAAGTCAAGTTCCATGTCCGGGATTTGAATGGACTGCAGACTCGTCTCGAGACATTGGGGGCGCAGAGGGTCCAGGAACGCGTGCTGGAGAGGAACGTTCGCTTCGACCTCCCCGGGGGCCGGCTCCGCTCCGAGGGGCGCGTCCTGCGTCTGCGGCAGGATACCGCCTCCCGCCTCACGTACAAGAGCGCGAGCAAAAAGGAACAGGGCGTTTTGAGCCGGGAGGAAATCGAATTCGTCGTGGAAGATTTCGAAAAAGCAAAACGATTCCTCGAGGCGCTCGGCTATCGAAAATCAGCCTATTACGAAAAGTATCGGACAGTGTACGAACTGAATGAAACGTCGATCATGCTCGACGAATTGCCTTATGGAGATTTTGTCGAGATCGAAGGGGGGAGCATCGAGGCAATCCACAGCGTGGCCGATCGCCTCGACCTGGACTGGGCGGCCG
>JBAVVF010000080.1:0-3014 GCA_049697155.1 Anaerolineales bacterium | reverse complement strand
GTGGTCTTCCACTTCGCAGGAAGATCTGAGCTGGCTTGATCAGCTTGGTGGAGCACAGCCGGAACAGTCCTCCAGCGTGTTTGACGAGAAGCCTTCCGCTCCCCAGGAAGACTTGAGCTGGCTCAATCAGTTCGCAGCCGAGACGCAGGAGCCAGGACCCTCCGAACCCACCGCGAGCAAGCCGGCAGGGGAAGACCTGAGCTGGCTCAACGATCTTGGAGCAACATCTGAACCTGCACATTTTGAGACAGCTCAAAACCAGCCCGTTTCATCACAGGAGGATCTGAGCTGGCTGAGCGACCTGGGCGGGGAGCAGCAGCCGTCCTCCGCTGCACCGTTCGCCGACTTTGAACCTGTAAAGGATCTGCCTCCGCGTCAAACTGCGCCGCTTGGCGATCTGTTCCATGAAGAAGTCCCCGATTGGCTAAAGAGTGCCACCGAAGCCTCGAGCAAGCCGGCTGACAACGAAATGGCGCCGGATTGGTTCCAGGGCACGGCCCAGCCTGCTGAGGAAAAGACGCCGCCGGCGGCCGCACCGCTATCTGCTCCCTTCGAAGTGGACATTTTCCCGACCTCGGCCTAACCGTCAGCGCTTTCCAGCCAGGATGTCGATTCACTAGTCTCGGTCGATATGCCGGACTGGCTCTCGCAGCCCGAACCCGGGACCGGCGGACCCGCCTCTCTGCAGACGGAGATCCCGCTGGGGGAAGCCGGAAGCGACGAGTCACTTGCGCCGGTCAATCTGCCGTCCTGGGTCCAGGCCATGCGGCCCGTCGAGGCGGTCATCTCCGAGACGGTGGCCAGCCCGGAGGATCAGCCCGAGGAGCAGGAAGGTCCGCTGGCGGGCCTGCGCGGGGTTATCCCCGTCGGGCCGGTGGGCTCCGCTCAAAGACCGAAGGCAGTCTCCCTCAAGCTGCAGGCTTCGGCCGAACAGCAGGCCGGTGCGGCCCTCCTGGAACGGATCCTGGGAAGTGAGACCAATCCGCGTCCGTTGACCACGGCTCCGGTGGTCGTGTCCCAGCAGGTATTGCGCTGGATCCTGGCCGCGTTGTTCCTGATCGTAATCAGTGTGCTGATCATTCTGCGTTCCGAGCAGATGCCGGTCACTGCCAATTCGGAGAAAGTCCTGGGTATCTCGAATATTACCCTCAATATTCCGGAGGGCGCAAAGGTATTGGTGGTGATCGATTATGAGCCGTCCCTGGCAGGTGAACTGGAAGCAGTCAGCGCGACCTTATTGGATGACATGGTTTTCAAAAGACATCCTCAGCTTTCATTTGTCTCCACTTCCCCGATGGGGACTGCGCTTGTCGAACGGTTGATGACGAACGCGAAGATCAATCAACCGGAGGGAAACAACTACCAGGCAGGGGTGCAGTACTTCAACCTCGGCTACCTGCCGGGCGGTCCGGCCGGTGTATTGGGATTTATCGAAAATCCGGCCGCAGTGATTCCGACTTCGGGTGTGACGGCATTTTCCGAGTATGCCGCGGTGATTGTTTTGAGCGACCATGCTGAATCGGGCCGGGTTTGGGTGGAGCAATTGCATGCGCAGAAACAGATCGAGCCTGCTTTGGCCGGGCAGCCCCTGCTGATGGTTGCCAGCGCGCAGGCCGGTCCGCTGCTTCAGCCGTATGTGTTGTCAGGACAGATCACGGGCATGATCAGCGGCCTGTCAGAAGCGGCGCAGTATCCGTCCGCGAGCAACCGACCGGGGATCGCCCGATCCTACTGGGATACGTTTGGGATGGCTCTGCTGATGTCCATTATGTTGATCGTGATCGGCAGTCTGTGGAGTCTGATTGCGGGAATACGCGCCCGCCGCGCGGAGGCCGAACAGGGATAAAGAAATGCCTGCCATTGAAATCATCTCCGCATCCATTGGACTCATCCTGACCTTGATGGTCTTCAGTTATCTGATCAAGGATAACCTCCTCTTCCGGATCGCGATCTATCTGTTTATCGGCGTATCGTCGGGATATGCCGCGACGGTGATCGTCTATGACGTTCTCCTGCCGAGGCTCGACGTACTTCAGGGTTTGATCGCTACAAATGAGATCGATCAATTAGTCTTTGCAATTATCCCGCTGGTGCTGGCTGTCTCTCTGCTGGCCAAGCTCTTTCCACGCATGTCCCGGATCGGGAATTTTGCCATGGCTGTGCTCGTCGGCGTGGGAGCTGCAGCCGCCGTCGGTGGGGCAGTGATCGGGACGCTGATACCCCAGTCTCAAGCCGCGATAAACGGTTTCGAGCCTGGCTCCGTAGGAGACCTCGGAGAAAGAATGCTCAGGCTGGTTCAGGGTTCTGTGATGCTCGTTGTCACGGTCTTTACGCTGGCATCCTTCCATTTCAGTTCTGCACGCCAGCCCGACGGGACCCCAAAACCGAATCGCCTGATCGCAGGGGCGGCCTGGGTCGGACGTTTCTTCATTGCCATCACACTCGGTGTGCTGTTTGGAGGAGTGTATATGGCGGCGTTGACAGCCATGATCGAGCGCTGGAGTTTTGTCATCAATTTCATCAGACAACAGTTGATTGGTATCTAGCTTATGCCTGCATCGCTGGTCCAAAACGAATCCATACTTGCCATTGACGTCGGCGCGACCGTCACGCGCGCCGTCCTGTTCGATGTTGTCGAGGGACAATATCGCTTCGTTGCCTCCGGTCAGGCCCCTTCCACGGCGGAAGCCCCGTTCAAGGATATCGGGATGGGCGTACGGGCCGCGATTACCAATCTGCAAAACATTACCGGGGCCCCGCTCCTGGGGCTGCACGACAATAATCTGATCTCCCCCATGCAGCCGGATGGTTCCGGCGTGGATGCAGTCGTCGCGACGCTTTCCGCCGGCCCGGCAGTCAAGACTGTCGTCGGGGGGCTGCTTTCGGATGTTTCCCTGCAAAGCGCGCGGCGCCTGGCGGAATCGACCTACAGCCGCATCGTCGATACGCTCGATCTTTCCGACCATCGCAAACCGGACCAGCAGATGGACAGCATCGTCCGGTCGCGCCCCGAC
>JBAVVF010000079.1:0-1782 GCA_049697155.1 Anaerolineales bacterium | reverse complement strand
CACGCATGAAATAGGCATACGGTTTACGGATCTCGGGCAGGTCATCGCCCATGACCTGATAGACGGGATGCTCCAGGCCAAGAAAAAACCCGAACCGGGAATGGCTTCTGCCATCCTGGGCCGGCGTCATCTCTGCAATATTCCAGAGATGACGCACGACGGCGGGCGTGGTCTCGAGCCAGGAAGCGCCGGACTTCAGTTCATACAGCAGGACGGAACTGCCGGGGAAGCGCGACCGCCCCAGCAGGCCCACCGGTTCGCGGGTGTCCGTCCGCTCGATCACTTCCCAGCTGGCGTTGGCGATGCTGTCCTCGGAGCGCCCCGCCAGCTCGTAGCGCCAGAGGGCTTCAGCGCGCACGGCAAAGATCGAGCTGCGGGAGGCAGCAAGCTTATAAAGTTCGCTGATGAATGGAATATCGCTTTCCACGGCACGCCGAAAACAGAATGTTTCGGAGACCCCCTCTTTTAGCCTGGGAACGTGCGCTTCGAAGCCTGAGCGCCCGCCATGCAGGTCGAGCGCCATCTCGTAACCGAATAGCCGATAGTAGTAGGGAATTCCGGTAATGATCTGCACCGGAAGCTCCCGCTCCGCGCACCACTTGTGAACCTCCTCGAACTGGGCGCGCACCAGCCCGCGGTCCCGATATTCGGGCAGGGTCCCCACCAGCTCGGGACGCCCCACACCGAACTCGATGCCCTCGTAGGTCCAGGTTTGGGGGATCAAATTCATCGAGGAGACGATCCGCCCGGTGGCAGATTCCTCGACGATGGTAAAGTCGTCGGGGCGCAGGGTCGGGTGCGGGCGCGCCAGCAGGTCGTGAGTCCAGGCTGCCACACGCCGCGTATCCGCTTCGTTCTCGCCGTGGATGCGGCCGTTGAATTCCGACAGTGCCTCCGCGTCCTGCGGCGCTGCACGGCGCATGACCAGGCCATCGCCCAGGTCACGCAAGATAGTTTGTTCCTTGCTGAACATAGTTTGTCCTGTCGGGCGGCTCCCTGAAAGGGCCGGTGATGCCCGTGCAGGACAGCCGCCCCTATAAAAGTTCTTTGAGCTTCTGCAAAACGGTCTCGGGATCCTTGAAATGGATGCCCTGCATACCGACTTTTACAGCGCCTTCGATATTGGACTGAACGTCATCCACGAAGACAGCTTCGTTCGGACTCACCCCGAACTGCTCCAGCGCAATCCGGTAGATCTTCGCCTCGGGCTTCATCGCGCCCACCTCCGCCGAGATGATCAGCCTGTCGAAGGCATCCTCGAACTTTTCGCGGACGATGAAGTCGCGCAGATCGCCCCAGGCATTCGAGATGAGTCCTGTTTTATAGTTGCCGCGCAGCGACCGGAGATAATCGAGCAGGGTCCGGTCGACGATGTCTCCGGCGAAGAATTCCTCGCGGATGGCGGCAGCTTCAGAAGCAGGGCGTTTCAACCTCTGCATAACGAACGCCCAATGTTCGTCCGGGCTGATCTCGCCGACGGAGGCCCGGTTGCTCGTGCTGCTGTCGAAGATGAGCTTGTTCAGGTCATCATAGTCCATGCCGAGCCGGTCGGCCAGCTGCTGGCGCGGCGCCTGAAACTCCGTGCGGACGATGACTCCGCCGAGGTCGAAGAAGACAGCTTTGATGGTCATTTGCTTTTCTTGGTGGTCTTCTTTCCCTTCGAGGTGGAAGCCGCAGGTTTGGCCTTCGTGGAGGCCGTCTTGGCCGCGGGCTTGGCGGCCGGCTTTTTCTCTGTGACTGCTTTCGGCTCAGGCGCCGGTACGGGTTCAGCCGCGGCAGTTG
>JBAVVF010000078.1:0-2014 GCA_049697155.1 Anaerolineales bacterium | reverse complement strand
GAGTTCAGTTTGCCGGGAACGCAGGAAGGGACAACAATCGATGTTGCTTGAATTATTGAAATCAAAGGCAATTGAAAAAGGGCTTCTCACAACAGAGGCTGAAATCGATCTCGAGAAGGCTTTTATCCTGGTGCGCGACATGCCCTACATCCGGGCCAGTTCCCGCGACCCGGACACCATCATCCGTGAATGGCGCGGCACCTGTTCCGGTAAGCACTACCTGCTGAAGGAGCTCTTCGCCGAACTTGGCTATTCATCCCGTCTGATGGCCTGCACGACCGTGACACACGTGGATCCCAGGAAAACCTTTGGAAAGCTGCGCAGGCTGCTCAGGCAGTCGGATGGACGCTTTGTGGATGTACACAACTACCTGGTCCTGGAGCTGCCCGGCGGGGACATGATCGTCGACGCGACCTGGCCGGTGTCCGCCCGGGGCATGGGGACGGTGATCAATGAGAAGTTCATCCTGGGAGAGAGCCAAAGGATTGCCGTCGAGCCGCTCAAATCGTGGGTCGTGCCCGAGGACCGCGATTCCCAGGAATTCAAGGACGAAATCCTGAAGGAAAGCTTCACCCCGGAGGAACTGGCGCACCGGGATGAATTCGTCAAGGCGCTCAGCAAGGTAACCAACAGCAGGCTGGTCAGGTTCCTGGTGTGGCTAAAGGGACTCGTTAAGGGCAGAAACACGGGCTAATTGCGGACCAAAGAGAGAAGAACAATGGATGCACATCTTTCCCTGAAATCGCTGGCAAAAATGATCGACCATTCCCTGCTCCACCCCACGCTCACGGATGAAGCCATCGCGGCCGGGTGTGAGCTGGCAAAGAAGTATGACGTGGCAACCGCCTGCGTAAAGCCTTATTCCATTCAACTGGCAGCGGAAGTCCTGGACGGTTCAGGTGTGGAAGTCTGCGCGGTAATCGCCTTTCCGCATGGCAACAGCACGACTTCGGTCAAGATCCGGGAGGCGGAGGATGCTGTCGTGGCGGGCGCCCGGGAGATCGATATGGTCGTAAATATCGGGAAGGTACTGGGCGGGGACTGGGACTACGTCTCCACGGAAGTCCAGGCTATCAACAACGTGGTAGTCCAGCAGGGAGGCATCCTGAAAGTGATCTTCGAGAATGACTATCTGGAGGACAGCCATATCATCAGGCTTTGCAAGATCTGCTCCGAGCATGAAGTTGCCTTCGTCAAGACCTCGACCGGCTATGGGTTTGTCAAACAGCCGAACGGCATGTATACCTATGCCGGGGCGACGGACCATCACCTGCAGTTGATGCGGGAACACTGTCCGCCAGGCGTTCAGGTCAAGGCCGCGGGCGGGGTAAGGACGCTGGATGATTTGCTGCGCGTACGAGACCTTGGTGTGACCCGGGTCGGGGCGACCGCCACAGCTGCCATCCTGGACGAGGCCAGGCAGCGCGATGCAGCATAAAACAGAGAAAGCTCACATTAAAGATTGGAGAGAAGACAGTGATGGCCTACAACATACTACTTACATCGTTCCTTCTACCATTTTTGACGGGTTGCACTATGCCGATGACCGCAGCCACAGCCACATCGCGCCCCCCGACAACGTCAACGCCCGAGCCAACAGCCACCCCTCTGCCTACCGCAACACCGACAGCGATCCCTACTCATGACCCGCGGGTCACCAATCCGGAGAATCAACACCTGTATCTGCTGGTTCGCGTTCCGATGGGCTGGCATGAGGCAGAGAATTATTGCTCTTCTCTGGGCGCTCATCTGGCAACCATCCAGTCTGCTGCCGAGAACCAGTTTGTGTCCCGGATGTCAGAAGCGCTGTGGCTGGGCGCCACGGATGAGTCACAGGAAGGAGCCTGGAGTTGGGTTACCGGAGAATCCTGGAACTACTCGGACTGGTATCCCGGTGAGCCGAACAACTGCTGTCCTGCCCGGCATTGCGGGCCGCAGGAATGTACACCTGAAAACTATCTGTCGACTGATCCCACCAGCCAGTGGAACGACATGCCTGAGGAACAGCTGTACT